>NZ_JABUZF010000117.1:0-1058 GCF_014897885.1 Halomonas sp. 3D7M
TCGCGCTCTTTGCCCATTTCCTCCAAGCATCCGCTTTAGTCCACTTCTTACTATTGTTTTTCAACGGCATAGGCCAATAATCACTGAGTTTTATGCCAACCGGATGAAACCCTCCACTCATAAGCTCATAGAGAATAACCCCCAGTGCAAATACATCCGTTTTAGGTGATAGCTCGAATTCATCCCACTGCTCTGGAGCCATATAAGGCCGAGAACCACCGAAGACGGAAGAGTCTAAAGAAGCATTTGCCAGACCGAAATCAGCTATTAGAGCCAAGCTATAAATATCGAGATCTGGTAAATCACAAAAATCGCTTTTGACGTTTTTCAAAAAAATATTAGCTGGCTTCAAATCTTGATGTGCGACTAGACCACGCTTATAGCAGTGGCTCAAGCCACTGCATACATAAACCAATATAGAAAGTTTCTCGACCTTACTGGAAAGTTCAGGTTTTCGTATAACTTTCTCAAGATCACTTCCCCAATAACGAAACAATGCCAGAGGGGTTCCAAGAACTTCTGAGAAATCAAACGCCCAATGAACAAACCTTTGTTGATTATATGAGAGCTGATTCTTGAGTTCATTGACAAATCTGTTGTTCGTTTCCTCTACAGATATGTTGGTGAGGGGTTTAGGTATTTTCGCACATACGTATCGAGGTGAAACATTCCCCCCCTGATCAAAAACATAAATTTCTCCGCACATCCCCTCAGAAACTGAAACACACTTCCCTTTGTTACCTAAAGCAATCTCTAACATTAATTTTTTCTGATGCTCATCAAGAGCATGAAAATCTATTTGTTCCATATAGCTCAGTTTCCTGTGCATTTAACGAGGCTGTAGAAAAACCCTCGACCAATTTTTCGATGATGCTCATATGTAAAACCTAGAAGAGTTCTCGGTGAAAAGCGCTTCAGATTTTAAGGAAGGTCTGAATAACCACCGATATTCGTCAACGCTCACGTGAGCTGATAAAGAATCGAAAATTCAGACACACTTCTCCCGTTTTTTGTGTATTTTTGCCCGCTTTCCGCTCATTGAGCGGAAAACGGGCGCA
>NZ_JABUZF010000119.1:0-5596 GCF_014897885.1 Halomonas sp. 3D7M
TAGTTGGCGCCTTGGAAAAAAAACCGCTTCCATTGGGAAGCGGTTTTTTTTGTTTTTGGGAGAAGGTTTAGCTGTTTCTGAAATAGCTCTTGTGATGACCCTAATGAGGGCTATTGAGAGCGTGCCTGGGGTGGTTCGGGGAAGCGCGTTTTAGGCGGCTATTGAGAGGCTGCTGGGTATGATATTGGGTGCGAGCTGTCAATAACCTGTGGATGAAAAAATACCATATATGCTTGAGTTGATTTTCTCATGGTCTATATATAGTATGCGTTGTGTCTTCCAGAGAGGGCGAGCACAAGATGTGCTCTACCCGAAAAACACCGCTATGAAAAGGAAAAAATAGCCATGGATATCCAAATTTATAGCAAGCCTGCTTGTGTTCAATGCACTGCTACCTACCGTGCACTGGATAAGCAGGGCCTAGAATATACCGTTATCGATATCACTGCTGAAAGCGGTGCCCAGGAGGAAGTGGAAGCGCTGGGTTATCGTCAGTTACCCGTCGTGGTTGCGGGTGAGGATCATTGGTCTGGTTTTCGTCCTGACCGCATTCAAGCACTAGCGTAAAACGTCGCTATGCAAAACGCTGATGTGAAAGCTGGGCGTAATCGTTCGTTAGTTTATTTTTCAACTAAGTCAGGCAATACCCACCGTTTTATACAAAAGCTTGGCTTAAGCGCCCAGCGGCTGCCACTAAACCGTGAAGAACCAACGCCACGCGTAGAGCAGCCCTACATATTAGTGACACCTACCTATGGTGGCGGCTATGCCGAAGGGGCAGTGCCGGGGCAGGTGATTCGATTTTTAAATGATGAGCACAATCGGCACCTCCTTAGAGGTGTTATTGCCGCTGGTAATACGAATTTTGGTGAGGCATACGGATTGGCAGGGCGAATTATTGCTCAAAAGTGCCAAGTGCCGCTGCTTTATCGATTTGAACTGTTTGGCACTGACGACGATGTCGCCAAGGTCCGCAAAGGAGTAGAAGAGTTTTGGAAACGTCAAGCTCAGTCTCTAGCAACGTAGCCGCTAACAATGGCGCTACAAAAAACTCGGCAGAAACAAAACGGCCTACTGCGGGGGTGTCCGAGGCGCGTACCCTGGATTACCATGCGCTGAACGCGATGTTGAATCTATACGGTGCCAACGGTGAATTGCAGCTCGATAAAGATCGCGAAGCCGCCCGCCAGTATTTCCTGCAGCACGTTAATCAAAACACCGTGTTCTTCCACTCGTTGGAAGAGAAGCTCGATTACCTAGTGGAAGAGCAGTACTACGAGGCAGAAATGCTGGCCCAGTACAGCTTTGCCTTTATTAAGGCGCTGTTTGAGCAGGCATACGCCTATAAATTCCGTTTTCCGAGCTTCTTGGGCGCTTTCAAGTATTACACCAGCTACACGCTGAAAACGTTCGACGGTAAGCGTTACCTTGAGCGCTATGAAGACCGTGTCTGCATGGTGGCGTTGACGCTGGCGCGTGGCGATGAGGCATTGGCTAAGTCACTGGTTGATGAAGTTATTAGCGGCCGTTTTCAGCCAGCTACGCCGACTTTCCTGAACTGTGGTAAACAGCAGCGCGGTGAGCTGGTTTCCTGCTTCCTGCTGCGTATTGAAGACAACATGGAGTCGATTGGTCGCTCGATTAACTCCGCGTTGCAGCTCTCTAAGCGCGGCGGCGGTGTTGCCTTCTTGTTGACTAATATCCGCGAGTCCGGCGCACCCATTAAGCGTATCGAGAACCAGTCCTCGGGTATTATCCCGATTATGAAACTGCTGGAAGATGCCTTCTCCTACGCTAATCAGTTAGGTGCGCGCCAGGGCGCAGGTGCGGTTTATTTAAATGCTCACCACCCGGATATTCTGAGTTTTCTCGACACTAAACGTGAAAATGCCGATGAAAAAATCCGCATTAAAACGCTGTCGCTGGGCGTAACGATTCCGGACATTACCTTTGAGCTGGCCAAGCGCAACGACGATATGTACCTGTTCTCGCCCTACGATGTTGAGCGGGTTTATGGCGTGCCGTTTGGGGATATCAGCGTGACCGAGAAGTACCATGAAATGGTCGCGGATGCGCGTATTCGTAAGCACAAGATCAATGCACGTGCATTCTTCCAAACCCTGGCCGAGCTACAGTTCGAATCGGGCTATCCGTACATCATGTTTGAAGATACGGTTAACCGTGCGAACCCGATTGCCGGTCGTATCAATATGAGCAACCTTTGCTCTGAAATTCTCCAGGTGAATACGCCCACCGAATACGATGACGATCTTGGTTATCGTCAGGTCGGTCAGGACATCTCCTGTAACCTTGGTTCGATGAACATCGCTAAAGTGATGGACTCAGGCGATATTGGCACCAGCGTTGAGATTGCCATTCGTGGTTTGACCGCGGTTTCTGAGATGAGCAACCTGCGCAGTGTACCTTCCATTGCTGAAGGTAACGCCAAGTCTCGCGCCATTGGCCTCGGGCAAATGAACCTGCACGGTTTCCTGGCGCGCGAACACATTTATTATGGTTCGGAAGAGGGCTTGGACTTTACCAATCTCTACTTCTACTGTGTGGCATTCCATGCGATTCGTGCGTCTAACCAGCTGGCGATCGAACACGGCGAAGCCTTTGCAGGGTTTGAAGACTCCACCTACGCATCGGGCGCTTTCTTTGATAAGTACACCGATCAAGCGTGGTTGCCGAAAACTGAGAAAGTGCGTCATTTGTTCGAGCGTAGCGGTATTGCACTACCTACCCAGGAAGAGTGGCAGGCGCTAAAGGCATCGGTAATGGCGCACGGGCTGTATAACCGTAACCTGCAGGCGGTGCCGCCAACGGGTTCTATCTCATATATCAACCACTCCACCTCGAGTATTCACCCGGTGGCAGCGAGAATTGAGATCCGTAAAGAAGGCAAGCTGGGGCGTGTTTACTATCCAGCGCCATTCTTGAATGAGGCGAACTTCGATTATTTCCAGGATGCCTATGAAATTGGCCCTGAGAAAATTATCGATACCTATGCTGAAGCGTCTAAACACGTTGATCAGGGGCTGTCGTTGACGCTGTTCTTCCCTGATACCGCCACCACGCGGGATATCAACAAAGCGCAAATTTACGCGTGGCGTAAGGGCATCAAGACGCTTTACTACATCCGTTTACGCCAGAGCGCGCTTGAAGGTACGGAAGTAGAAGGCTGCGTCTCCTGCTCGCTGTAATCGTATATCGCTTTTATTAGATCATGTTGGTGAGAGAATTCTGATGACCACTATGCAACGCTTATCGCGGGTCGATGCGATCAACTGGAACCGCCTTCAGGACGATAAAGACCTGGAAGTGTGGAACCGCCTGACCAGCAATTTCTGGCTGCCAGAAAAAGTGCCGCTCTCCAACGATATTCAATCGTGGAACACCCTGACACAGCAGGAAAAACAGCTGACGATTCGTGTGTTCACTGGCCTGACGCTGCTCGATACAATCCAGAGCAGCGTGGGAGCGCCGGTATTAATGGAAGATGCACGCACACCCCATGAAGAGGCGGTTTACACCAATATCGCCTTTATGGAGTCGGTGCATGCGCGCTCTTACAGCTCGATTTTCTCAACACTGTGCGCGACGCGGGATGTAGATGATGCGTTTCGCTGGAGTGAAGAAAACCCGACGCTGCAGGCGAAGTCTGAATTGATTCTTGAGCGTTACCGCTCCGACGATCCGTTAATGCGTAAAGTGGCTAGCGTCTTCCTTGAGTCATTTCTGTTCTATTCCGGGTTCTACCTGCCGATGTACTGGTCGAGCCACGCCAAGCTGACTAACACGGCTGATCTGATTCGTTTGATCATTCGCGATGAAGCCGTGCACGGCTACTACATTGGCTACAAGTTCCAGCAAGCGCTGGCAGAAGCCACGCCCGAGCGCCAGCAAGAAGTGAAAGACTACGCTTATGAGCTGCTGCTAGAACTTTACGACAACGAAGTGCGCTACACCGAATCGCTCTATGATGAGGTGGGCTTAACGGAAGACGTGAAGAAATTCCTTCACTACAACGCCAACAAGGCGCTGATGAACCTCGGGTTTGAACCGTTGTTCCCCAGCAGCGTCACCGACGTCGACCCAACCATTATGGCCGCGCTTTCGCCGAGTGCGGATGAAAACCACGACTTCTTCTCCGGTTCTGGTTCTTCCTATGTGATTGGTAAGGCTGTTGCCACCGAAGACGACGACTGGGCGTTTTAAGCTTATCGTTGGCGGCTTTGCAACGTCGTTGATAGCTTGATGAGGCAAGGAGGGAGCAGTGCCAGGCAATACTGATAAGGCGCAGAATTTGCTAAAAATAGCAGCGGCAGTAGTGAGCGACTCTTCAGGGCGCTTGCTATTAGTGCGCAAGCAGGGCACGCGCTTTTTTATGCAGCCAGGCGGTAAAATCGAGCTGGGAGAGGAAGCCATAGCGGCACTCTGCCGTGAGTTAGAGGAAGAAATTGGCTTACGTATAACAGGTGATCAGCTACTTCCTTTGGGCATGCAGCGTGCTTTAGCAGCCAATGAGCCTGATACAGTTATTGAAGCGCAGTTGTTCAGTCTGATGATTGATCAGCCTGTCCATGCTGGGGCAGAGATTGCTGAAACGACTTGGGTAACCCGCGAAGAGGCATTAAAGCTGCCGTTGGCGCCGTTGACCAAGCAGCATGTTGTGGTTGCTGCTTAGAAACGCTTTTCCTGTGTTTTTACTGAAGGGCGCCACTTGGCGCCCTTTTTTTTATGGTGGAGTGACGGTCAGCAGCGAAACACCATTGAATGCTAATGATTAATATTGTCATTTATTCTATTAGTGTTAGGCTATGCACTGCTTAAACGAAACGCAAATCGTTCATTATACCTAATGAGTTTCTAGCGCGCCGTTAATGGCGACGTGCTAATCAGTAACGGAGACGTAACGTGCTGAAAAGGCCTTTCTTTGCCTTGCATGGAGGCTGGCTTGCCGGAGTGCTGGTCAGCGGTACGCTAATGGCAAGTGATGAGACAGTCGATCAAGCGGCCCAGAGTGTCGAGGCCCAGCAAGCGCAGTCCGCACTTCAGCAGCAAATTGATGAGGCTGATGACGCTACGCGTTCAGCGATTGAAGAGCTGCGCCGCCTAGAGCGGGAAACCCGCCAGATGGAAGCATCCAATGCTGCTTTAAGTGGCCGTCTGGCCAGTGAAACTGAGCGCCAGCAGCGCCTTGGCCAGGCGCTCGATACGTTAAGCGACACGCGCGCCGCGCTGCCTGCTGTTGAGCAGGACATGACAGAGCAGCTAATCAGTTGGATCGAGTCTGACCTGCCGTTTCTGAAAACCGAGCGTTTAGCGCGTGTTCAACCCGCTGAGCAGCAACCGTCAGAGAGTGCGGCGCGGATTGCCAATTTGCTGGAAGCTTGGCGTGCCGAGTTAGCGTATGGCCGTGAAGTGGATAGCTGGCGTGGTCGTTTGCAATTAGCAGAAGGTAATCCGCGTGAAGTGGACTATTTGCGCATTGGCCGAATCGGCTTTTATTACCTGACCCCTGATGGTCGAGAAGGTGGTGTGTGGGATAAGGCGAGCGGTGAGTGGCAGGCGCTTGATGAAAGCGCCCGCC
>NZ_JABUZF010000119.1:5612-8054 GCF_014897885.1 Halomonas sp. 3D7M
GCGCCCGCCGCGAGGTGCGTAACGGTCTACGTATTGCTGACGATCAGCGCACGCCAGAGCTGCTGCGTCTACCGCTTTCCATTAGTGCTAATGACCACGCAGGGGGCCAGCAATGAGTCTGTTAACACGCCAGCGAGGCGCGCGCAGAAGCATCATCTGTTTTGCATTACTGGCCAGCCTTCTGGGCGGCAGTATGGCAATGGCGCAAACTGACAGCGTTGGTTCGTTACGTGAAGCTCGCGAAGCCGCTGAGGCGCGTGACCAAGTGCGCTTGCAGTCGTTCCTTGAAGATCAAGAGGCGCTGGATGAAGTGCTAGCAGAGGCGCGGGCTGAACATCAAGCTGCAGAAGAACAGCAAGTCGCATTAGCCGCGCAGCAGCAGGAACAAGCGCAACAGGCTCAAGCGCTGGCCGCGCGCCAGGAAGAGCAGGGCGAAGCGCTCACCTCGCTACTGGCGGATCTGTCACGGCACAGCGAAGAGGTGCGTAAAGAACTAGGCGGTGATAGCTGGTTAACGCTAGATGCTAATGCGTTGCCACCGCGTCTTAATGAGATCGAGGTGCTGGAGCGTCAACAAATCGAAACTGTCGTGGACAGTTTAGCGATGCTAACGCTGAGCACTGGGCGTGCCGAGCGCCTTGAATTACCGGTGGCCGATGCCAGTGGTGAGATTGAATCGAGAAGCGTTGTGCGCTTGGGTGATTTTGCAGCGTTTACTGACACAGCGTTGCTCAGCAAAGGCCAGGATGATGGTGGCTTGGCGGAAGTACCGCATACTCCTGCTGAAATCAGCGATGTGCTGGCGGCCTATCATCAAGGTGAAAGCCGTGTATTTGCCATTGATCCTACCCAAGGTAGCGTGCTGCAAGCTCTTGCTCAGCAGCCAAGTCTTTGGGAGCGATTCCAGCAGGGCGGTTATGTCGGTTACGTCGTGGTAGCGCTGGGTGGTTTTGGTCTATTAGTGGCATTGGCGCAGTACCTTTACCTGGTCGTCGTCAGTGCGCGGGTGCGACGTCAGCGTAAGACGCTGGATCAACCGAATGCTAATAACCCGCTGGGTCGCGTGCTTCAGCGTTTCCAGGAGTTGGATAAGCACCAAACACCGGAAGCACTGGAGGCGAGGTTAGATGAGTCAGTGTTGGCTGAACTGCCGCGTATCGAGCGTGGCCAGCCGATTGTTAAGCTGCTGGCAGCCGTTGCACCGCTACTGGGTCTGCTGGGTACCGTGACCGGCATGATTGTCACCTTCCAGGCGATTACCGTGTTTGGTACCGGCGACCCGCAGCTAATGGCGGGTGGTATCAGCCAGGCGCTGGTAACAACGGTGTTGGGTCTTGTAACAGCCGTGCCACTACTATTTGCTCAGACGGCCTTGGCGAGTCGGAGTCGCTTGATTACCCAGGCCATTGAAGGTGAAGCCAGTGCCACCTTAGCTGACCATCTTGAAGCGCAGTCGACGGCTAATGCGCAAGCGGTGACCTAATATGCCCACGTTACCTCTTTGGCTTGAGCCCGTTGAGCGGCTGCTTGATGCCGGTGGTGCCGTTTTAGTGGTGCTGGCATTCGTTGCCGTGCTGGTGTTTGGGATGGCAATTGAGCGCTGGTGGTATTACCGCTTTAGTTGGCGGCGTGCCCGTCGCCAACTGATTCGTCGCTGGGCGGCACGCAGTGACCACCGTAGCTGGAGTGCACGCACGCTACGCAATGTCTGGACAGAGGCGCTGGTTGCTAAGCTACGCCGCCCGTTGCCCTGGATCAAACTGCTTGTAGCGTTATGCCCACTGCTAGGCTTACTGGGTACTGTCACCGGTATGATTACCGTGTTCGATAGCCTTTCTCTTAGTGATACTCATCAGGCGCGGGCCATGGCCGACGGTGTTGCCCGTGCCACGCTGCCCACGCTAACCGGCATGGCGATTGCTGTGGTGGGGTTGCTGTTTATTAGTCGTTTAGAGCACGTGATTCGTCGCGAAGACCAGCGGTTACACGACCGCTTAGCCCGTGCCTTGGAGGAGAATGATGCGTAGACGCCGTTCCATAGACACCACGGCTGATAGTAATGAAGTTAACCTAACGCCGATGCTGGACGTTGTCTTTATCATGCTGATCTTCTTTATTGTGACGACCAGCTTCATTAAAGAGAGCGGTGTTGAGATTGAACGCCCCGAAGCGGCAGCGGCAAGCCCGCGCCCCGATGCACAGGTGCTGATTGCTGTGACGCCGGAGGGGGCTGTTTGGGTCGATGGAAAGCCAGTTGATGTGCATCGTATTGGCCAGCAGGTCGCTGGCATGTTGAGTGATGATGGCTCCGTTGTTATCCAGGCCGATCGGGAATCCACGACTGGCTTGTTGATTGAAGTGATGGATCGCCTCAAGCAGGCGGGTGTTGACCAGATCGCCGTGGCAGCGAGCCGGAGTGCACCATGATTCGTCATGTCCTCT
>NZ_JABUZF010000123.1:0-5159 GCF_014897885.1 Halomonas sp. 3D7M
TAACGGCGGCCTGGCAGCACTGCGCCAAGCCGTGGCAGAGAACAACGTCCCTTGGGATGTGCTTGATATGACCCGCAGCGAGGCCATGGCAGCCTGCGAGGAAGGCCTACTGGAACCGCTTCCCCCGGAGCTGGCCGCCCCGGCGCCAAATGGCACCCCAGCAGCCCAAGATTTTCTCCCCGGCGCCCTGGGGCGTTGCTTTATCAGCCACTCGATCTTTGCCACCGTCGTGGCCTATCGCCGCGACGCCTTCCCCGGACGTCGCCCCACTCGCATCGCTGACCTCTTTGATCAACAGCGCTTCCCTGGTCCCCGGGCCCTTCAGCTCACCCCGGCGGCGAACCTAGAGTGGGCGCTGCTCTCCTACCGGGTGCCCCGGGAAGAGCTTTATCGCCTGCTCAGTACCCGTCGCGGCCTAGGCCTGGCCTTCACCCGGCTGCAAAGCATCGACAATATCCACTGGTGGGAAGCCGGTGATACTCCAGTGCGTCTATTGGAGGAGGGTCAGGTGGTCATGGCCTCCGGCTACAATGGGCGTTTCTTCGCTGCCATGGTGGAGCGCGACCTGCCCATAGAGATCCTCTGGGATGGCCAGTTTCAGGAACACGAAACCTGGGCAATCCCCCGTGGTGCCCCAAACGCTGAGGCGGCGCGAGACTTTATCCGCTTTGCCACCACCAGCGAACGTCAGGCGGAACTGGCTCGGTATATCCCTTATGGCCCAGCGCGACGCTCTGCTGCTATGCAGGTCTCCACCCACCGCGACAGCGGCCTGGACATGCGCTTGCATATTCCCACCCACCCCATCAATGCCCAAGGTGCAGTGGCCAAAGACGAGACATGGTATGCACGTACCCAGGAACGCATCGAAGCTCTGTTTCGTGAGGCGCTATTTCATGAAACCCTGCCGACACAGCAATGAGCATCGTGGCAATAAATGGGCGACCCAGTGTGGTTATTCATGTTGTAAAACATTGATAAGCTTTCCAAATGGGTCACGCACATAAAACCGACGGACACCCCAAGGCTCACTTACCGGCCCGTACTCAATCTCAATCTTTGCCAATTTCACTCTCGCCAAGGCAGTCTCTAAGCTATCCACCTCTATCGATAGGTCTGGCACTGGCGTACCTGAGCCGCCTTCCGACGCCACACTCAACTGAGCGGTCATTTCCTCGCCTGAGCTATAGGTCTTTATCCAGCCATGATCCATCACAAGCTTGAGACCAAAGATAGTCGCATAGAACTTCTCAGCGTCTTCAAGATGCTTGGCAGCAATGTTAGAGACAATACGCTTTACAATCACCTTACCTCCTACCAGCCAGCTCCATGGGATGAGGAATGCTCACCCTATCCCCCCTTTCTCCTTATCTTTCATCTCTTTTTATGCGTAACCATGTAAGGTTAGTACAAGAACAGCCACTAACTGGCATTGCTAAACATATACCGACACGGATGACGCTATGCCAATACCTTTAGCGGCACGTTTGCAGGCACTGGAAAACACGCTGCAACAGGCGAGAATCGCTTACCAATCGCTTGCGCCGACGGCGGACACTGGGCTTGCCCACGATCATGTGTGGGTGCATCGCGATGGCGATGATTGGGTCGCACGGCTGCCCAAGCAGAGCCAAATGAACTTGGCCCCGGCCGACAACTTGGCATATGAAGCCGCGTGCTACGAACGCGCCAGCCAAGGAGGCCAAGTACCCCGCTTGCATGGCATCTTGCCCGTGAGCGATGCCCTGCCGCGTGGCGGGCTGCTGGTCGATGCCATTGAGGGACGGTTGGCGCAGCTGCCGGACGATTTACCACGTATCGCAGAGACTCTGGCAAGCCTACATCGCTTACCGCTACCTGAGCATCCCGAACCACTACTAGCGCCTGCCGACTCATGGCAGGCCATGTGTGAGGAAGTTAGCCGCCAGGCCGAGTGGCTGGAAAAGGCCAACTTGGAGCCCGATGTCATTGCCCGTGTTCGCGATGAGCTGGAGGCACTGCCCACCACGCTGCCCGATGCCGAGCGCTGCTTGATCAGCTTTGATACCCACCCCGGCAACTTTTTGATTACTGAAGAGGGGCGCGCTGTGCTGGTGGATTTAGAGAAGTGCCGTTACGGATTGCCGGGTATTGATCTAGCCCATACCTCGCTTTACACCTCGACCACCTGGGACGTTAACAGCCAGGCAGTGCTTACTCTGGAAGAGGTCGTCGCTTTTTATCAGCGTTGGCAAGCGCATGCGGGTAAATCACCCAGCGCGGAAACGCTGGTCGCCTGCCGACGTGCCACTTGGCTGTGGTCATTAACATGGTGTGCCAAGTGGCGCGCCCAGTATTTGCAACGTAAAGATACCGAGCACCGCGGCCAGGATTGGTCAGCAGAACTCACCGATGCTGACGTCATTGCCCATGTCCGCGACCGGGTCGAGCACTATTTATCACTGCCGATAATTGAGCATGTCCATAATGAACTTCTCCACCTAAAAGAATCTCTATAACCAACTGATTTTACAAGGTGTACCATGAAACCACGCCCCCCCCTAACCACCGCTATCGCCACTGTCATGTTGTCACTGGCGCTGCCCGCCATGGCTGCCCCAGATCCCAATGATTGGGATGCCGTACTGCAAGCCGCCGAGGGTCAAACCGTTTACTGGAACGCCTGGGGCGGTGACAGTCGCACCAACCGCTATATCGCTTGGGTATCCGAACAAATGCAGTCCACGTATGGCGTCGATGTAGAGCATGTAAAGTTAGATGACACAGGTAGCGCCGTTGCTCGTGTACTGGGTGAAAAGCAGGCTGGTAACATGGATGATGGCCGCATCGACCTGATCTGGATTAATGGCGAAAACTTCGCCGCCATGCGCGACCAGGACCTCTTATTTGGCCCCTTTGCCGAATCTCTGCCTAACTTCGCCTTGACTCACCCAGACGAAAACCCAGAAGTGGTGACCGACTTCACGCTGCCGACTGAAGGCTATGAGTCTCCTTGGGGAAAAGCGCAAATCACCTTCTACTACGACAGCGCTCAAACCGAAACACCGCCACAAAGTATTGCGGATCTGCTGGAGTGGGCCAAAGACAACCCTGGCCAGTTCAGCTATCCACGTATTCCCGATTTCACCGGCAGCACCTTTTTAAAACAGGCGTTAATTGAATTATCGAATCAAAATGACGCCCTTTATGCGCCAGTGGTTGAAGCGGAGCTTGCGGAGATCACCGCGCCATTGTGGGATTATCTAGATGAGTTACACCCACACCTATGGCGCAGCGGCCGCAGTTTCCCGGAATCAGGCCCTAACCTGCGCGCATTGATGAGCGATGGCGAGCTCAGTTTAGCCTTCTCCTTCTACCCGACAGATGCCGCTGTCGCGGTGATGGAGTATGAACTTCCCGAGAGTGTGCGCAGCTACGTGCTGGAAGGCGGCACCCTAGGAAACGTTCACTTTGTCGCTATTCCCTATAATTCTCCCCATAAAGCAGGCGCGATGGCGCTGGCCAACTTCCTGCTCTCACCTGAAGCTCAAGCCCAAAAGCAGTCGCTTAGTATGTGGGGCGATCGCACCGTATTGGCAGTTAATCAGTTAGATGAAAACGACAAGGCGCTCTTCGAACAAGGTGAAAGCCATCCATCTGCGCTGCCTGCCGATGCCCTTTCCAATACCCTGGCCGAACCTCATCCCAGCTGGATGACGGCGCTACAGGATGCGTGGCTTCAGCGTTATGGCGTTAATTAATTGATCCTGCGGCTAGCCCCTATACTGCTTATTGCACTTTTGGTTATTCCAGTAAGTGCGGGGCTTGGCATGGTGTTGTTGCCTGCCTTTGGCTATTTACCGGTGCTCGGGGAGGACACATTTCATCTGGAAGCATGGCAAGCCCTATGGGCGCACGCTGGTCTCCACCGCTCCGTACTGCTGAGCTATTTTAGCGGTCTGATCACCGCCTTGGTGGCACTGTTTATCGTAGTGCTGTTTCTGGCGGCTAGCCAAGGCACCTGGATTGACCGTGCCATTCGGCGCATGGTCTCACCGCTACTGGCCATTCCCCATGCAGCCGTGGCCTTTGGCTTAGCCTTTCTGATTGCGCCCTCTGGGTTGCTGGTGCGCTGGGTCTCCCCTGGGCTCACTGGGTGGGAGCGCCCGCCTGACCTGCTGATCGTCAACGACCCGTTAGGGCTGGCGCTAATGGCGGGCCTGATACTCAAAGAAGTGCCCTTTTTGCTGTTGATGAGTTTAGCTGCGCTACCTCAGTTACGTCCTGAACAACGTGTCACCCTGGCGCGCTCGCTTGGCTACGCGCCCGGCATTGCTTGGCTGAAGTGCGTTTTCCCAGCGCTTTACCCACTGATTCGCTTGCCGGTTTATGCCGTTATTGCCTACGCCACTTCGGTGGTGGATATGGCGTTGATTCTTGGCCCCACCCTGCCACCAACGTTGAGCGTTTCGGTGCTCACCTGGTTTAATGACCCCGATTTAAGCCGCCGCTTTATGGCGTCTGCCGGTGCTGTGCTGCAGTTCGGCGTTACCCTGGCGGCACTACTGACTTGGTGGCTTGGCGAACAAGGAATCAAACGTCTCTGCCAACGCTGGTTGGCCAACGGCTCGCGGGCATCAGGGGCAACGGCGATTGCGTTTGGCGGCCGTGCTTTGCTGCTAGCTGTCACTTTGCTAGCGGTCAGTGCGCTGGCCGGGTTGGCACTGTTCTCGGTGGCGGGCTTTTGGCGTTTTCCGGATGCGCTGCCGGGTACGTTCACGCTAGATCATTGGCAGCGCATTCTACCCAACATGGCAACACCGCTGATCAATACGCTGAGTGTGGGGCTAACCGCGACGCTAATCGCCGCGGTACTGGTCGTGGCAACATTGGAGCATGCAGCGCGCTGCCACTTGCCTGCATGGCGTGCTCAGTGGCTACTTTATTTACCGCTCATTGTGCCGCAAGTGGCCTTTCTATTTGGCTTAGTGGTGGCCGCTGAAAGCGTTGCCATTCGACCTCAGCACGCGTTAGTCGTAGCCGGTCACCTACTGTTTGTAGTGCCATATCTCTATTTATCGCTGTCAGAAGCCTACCGGCGGCTGGATCCACGCTGGTTTCAGGTGGCACTATCGCTGGGTGTGCCCCCCTGGCGCGCTTTCTGGCAGGTACGGCTGCCA
>NZ_JABUZF010000123.1:5176-11455 GCF_014897885.1 Halomonas sp. 3D7M
GGCTGCCACTGTTATTGGCCCCGCTACTTACCGCCTGCGCAGTCAGCTTAGCCGTCAGTATTGGCCAGTATTTGCCAACACTGCTGCTAGGGGGTGGTCGCATCCCCACCATCACTACCGAAGCCGTTGCCATGGCATCTGGCGGCAATCGCAGGCTAGTGGCGGTATTGGCGCTGTTGCAGGCGCTACTGCCGTTTATTGGCTTTAGTCTGGCACTCATGATTCCCCGCCTTGTATGGGCAAAACGCCGCCAAATGCGAGGAGTTGCATGACCCCAAACCTTCAACCGCTGCACATCAAACAGATGACGATCACGCTGACAGGCGAAACACTGCTGGCAATGCACCGTGACATAGCGCCTGGCGAAGTATTAACCGTGATGGGCCCTTCAGGCTCAGGCAAGTCTACCTTGCTGGCCTATCTGGCGGGCTTTTTGTCGCCGGCCTTTCAGGCTCAAGGTGAACTCTATCTGGGCGATAAACGCCTGGATACCCTGCCCGCCGAACAGCGTGGCATTGGCCTGCTGTTTCAGGATCCGATGCTATTTCCCCATTTAAGCGTGGCGGGGAATTGTCGCTTTGGCCTGCCACACCATGCCAACGACAAACGCCAGCAGGTCGCCCAAGCGCTGGAACAGGTGGGGCTGGCGGGCTTTGAAAACCGCGATCCGGCGACCCTTTCCGGCGGCCAGCAAGCTAGGGTGGCGCTGATGCGTCTGCTGCTTTCACAGCCCCGCGCGGTGCTGCTGGATGAGCCGTTTTCCAAACTGGACACCGCACTGCGCCAGGAGATGCGTACGCTAGTGTTCGGTCAACTTCGCGAAGCGGGCCTGCCCACCCTGCTGGTTACCCATGATGAAGCCGATGCCAATGCCGCCGGAGGGCCAATCATTGCCCTTGGTTAACCCTGGCGCGAAATCACCTATGCTTAGCATTGTGATTCCCATGCTGAATGAGGCTGCAGGGATTGAAATGGCGCTAGCCGCGCTGCAGCCACTGCGAGAGACCGGCACAGAAATCATTGTGGTCGATGGGGGGAGTACCGATGACACGATGGGGGGATTACCGATGACAGCGTGGCGTTAGCCACTCCGCTAGCGGATACGCTACTGACGAGTGCCCCTGGTCGAGCACAGCAGATGAACCTGGGCGCAGCACGCGCGCGCTCAGCAGCGCTGCTATTTTTACATGCTGACACCCGGCTTCCCGAAGGGGCAAGCAAGCTGATTTCCCAATCGCTGAACACGAATTGCTGGGGGCGGTTTGATATTCACCTTGAGGGAACAAGCCGCTGGCTGCCGCTCGTTAGCATTCTGATGAACCTACGCTCACGGCTAAGCGGTATCGCCACCGGCGACCAGGGCATGTTCCTACGCCGAGCGTCTTTTGAAGCGGTCGGCGGCTTTCCTGAACAACCGTTAATGGAAGATATTGAGCTAAGCAAGCGGCTAAAGGCAGTTTCTCGCCCCGCCTACCTACGTACCAAAGTGATAAGCTCAGGCAGGCGCTGGGATCAGTTCGGCGCCTGGAAAACGATTTGCCTGATGTGGCGACTACGTTACCGCTACTGGCGCGGCGTCAGCGCCACCCAACTGGCCAAGGAGTATCGCAATGCCCGCTAAGTCCGTGCAGCCCCATCTACATCTACTGGCCAAAGCGCCACTGCCGGGGCAGGCGAAAACGCGCTTAATTCCTTGCCTAGGGCCAGAAGGTGCGGCGCAAGCCCATGCCACCATGGTTCGCCACTGCGTTGCCACCGCCTGCCAAGCACTGGGGTCGCAACACGTCACGCTATGGACCTCCTTAGAACATCAGCATCCGTTGTTTGTGGAGCTGCAGGCTCACTACGGCATTTCGCTCGCCACTCAACGGCAGGGCGATGTGGGAATACGCGTCCGGCATGCACTGAATAGCACACAAGGTCCGTCGATGGTGATGGGCACTGATTGCCCGAGCATCACCGTTGCCATGCTTAGGCAGTGCAGTGCAGCGCTTAAAAACGTGCCCGTGGTGATTTTACCTGCCGAAGACGGCGGCTATGGGTTGATTGGCACTCATGACGATCATCCTAGCCTCTTTGAGGACATTCCTTGGGGAACCGCGCAAGTGCTCCAGGTCACTCGTCAGCGGCTTGCTGCGCTGTCCTTGGAAGCCATCTTTCCCGACACCATGTGGGATATTGACCGCCCAGAAGACTGGCAGCGCTGGCAACAAACGCTGAAGCACGCAAACAGCCTGTAAGGATTCCGCTCTTTACGCCACTGTTACTGAACGAATGTTCTGCTGCTAACACCACCTTGCCCCAACGGAGCCTGCCATGAACCGCCAGCGCCTGCTGATTATCACCCTGCTGCTACTGGCCGTGTTTGGCTTTTACGTGAGCGGTGCCCATACGTTTTTCACCTTGGAAACCCTGCAAACCTATCGCAGCGATTTCCAGGCTGCATTTCAGCAATCCCCTTGGCAGGTTGCGGGCATTTTCTTTGCGCTGTATGTGGTCATGACGGCACTATCGCTACCCGGCGCGACACTCCTCACACTGCTTGGGGGCGCGCTGTTTGGTCTCGGTTGGGGGCTGTTAATTATCTCCTTTGCTAGCACCATCGGCGCAACGCTGGCCTTTTCACTCTCGCGGTTCTTGTTTCGACAGCCGATTGAAAGGCGTTTTCCGCGCCAGTTCGATACGGTCAATCGTGGCGTTGATAAAGACGGCGCTTTTTATCTTTTTACCCTTCGCTTAGTACCGATATTCCCTTTCTTTATGATCAATCTGGTGATGGGCTTAACGCGGCTTAAAACAGTCACCTTTTATTGGGTAAGCCAGCTAGGCATGCTGCCCGGCACCGCGGTCTACGTAAATGCGGGCGGCCAATTGGGTGAACTTGAAAGCCTGGGCGGGATTATTTCTCCTGGGCTTTTGGCCTCGTTTGCGCTGCTGGCAGTATTCCCTTGGATAGCTCGCCGTATTGCGCTACAGGTGCAAAAGCGCAATGCCTATCGTGGTTTTAAGCGTCCATCCCGGTTTGATTACGACATTGTGGTCATCGGCGGCGGCTCAGCGGGTCTGGTCACTAGCTACATCGGCAGCGCCGTAAAAGCTAAAGTAGCGTTGGTAGAAAAGCACAAAATGGGCGGCGACTGCCTGAATACCGGTTGTGTCCCCTCAAAGGCGCTAATTCGTGCCGCCCGTGCTGCTCACGACATGCGTACAGCACACCGCTTTGGCGTTAACGCTGGCGAGCCGGAGATTGATTTTGCCAAGGTGATGAAGCACGTACATCAAGCCATTACTGATATTGAACCCCACGATAGTGTCGAGCGTTACACTAAACTGGGCGTTGAGGTGTATCAGGAGCACGCCACTCTGACGTCTCCTTGGGAAGTTAAGGTCGGTGATAAAACCCTGACCGCCCGCCATATTGTGCTAGCCACTGGCGCACGACCCCGCGTGCCATCGCTTCCTGGCATCGAGCATGCACCACTGCTCACCTCAGAAAACCTGTGGTCACTCACGGAACTGCCTAAACGCTTGGTCGTACTCGGCGGCGGGGCAATTGGCTGCGAGCTCAGCCAGAGTTTTGCCCGCCTGGGCAGTCAGGTCACCTTGGTGGAAGGTATTCCACAGTTGCTAGGCCGAGAAGACCAAGACGTAGGCGAACACGTGGCGCGCACGCTCACCCAGGAAGGCGTTAACGTAATGACCGGCGCCAACGCCTTGGAAGTAAGCCAAGATGGCCCCGGACATCAACTGGTGGTAGAGCACAATGGCCAGCGCATCACCATCGAATTTGATTATTTGCTTGTCAGCGTTGGCCGCCAAGCCAATGTTGAAGGACTGGGGCTGGAAGCGCTGGGAATCACTACCACCAACGCTGGCACGCTGGAACTCAACGAGCGTCTGCAAACTCGGCTGCCCAACATTTGGGCCTGCGGCGACCTAGCAGGCCCCTACCAACTCACGCATGCCGCTGCCCATCAGGCGTGGCACGCAGCCGTTAATGCTCTGTTTGGTGAATTAAAAAGCTTCGCTGTAGATTATCGCTTTATGCCTGCTGTCACCTATATCCAGCCGGAAGTAGCGCGGGTCGGGCTCAACGAAAAAGAGGCCAGCGCTAAGGGCGTGGCGTTTGAAGTCACCCGCTATGCCATGAGTGAAAGCGACCGCGCCATTGCCGAAGGCGCGACTGAAGGATTTATCAAGGTGCTTACCGTGCCCGGTAAAGACAAAATCCTTGGCGCGACCATCGTGGCTGAAAACGCCGGAGAATGGTTAGGAGAGTTCACCATCGCCATGAAGCATGGCCTGGGGCTTAACAAGCTATTGGGCACCATTCATCCCTATCCCACCCTTGGTGAAGCTGCCAAGGCCACCGCTGGCGTGTGGAAAAACGCCCACAAGCCCGAGCGTATTCTCACCCTATTGGAACGTTATTTCCGCTGGCGGCGTGGCGCGGAAAAATGATCTCCCCATGAAAAATCTCGTGCTGATTGGCGCGGGCCATGCCCATGCCTTCGTGCTGGAAGCCTTTGCTCAGCACCCAGATCCGTCAATCGCTATCACCGTGGTTAGCGACAGTGCGCTGTCAGCCTATTCTGGCAGCGTGCCAGCGTGGCTGGCAGGGGAATGCACGCTACGCGAAACACAAATTGATGTAGCGGCGCTCTCTCAACGGGCAGGCGCTCGCTTAATCACTTCGCCTGCAGTGGCTCTCAATCCCACTAAGCGCCAGCTAGCGCTAGCGAACGGCGAGGCGATCCATTTCGATGTAGCCTCATTTAACGTGGGCTCCACGGTAAGGTTGCCTGAACAGCCATTTCTCGAAAAACATGGCGAACAATGCCCCTACTTGTTGGCGATGCGACCGCTAAGCTCACTGCACCACCGCTGGCAAGCGCTGAGAGAGAAAGTCGACCAGTTTCCCCATGGTTCTACACAGCAAGTGGTGAGCGTAGGCGGCGGCGCGGCAGGCTGTGAAACCTTAATGAGTGTGTTGGCGCAGCTTCGTCAACAACGTTCAGATATTACTTGGCAGGGCACGCTAGTCAGCGCATCAACGACACTGTTACCCGGCGCGGGTTGGCTACCTCGTTGGTTAACCCAACGTGCTCTGCGCCGGGCAGGCATTACGGTGCTGCCCGGTGTGCGCGGCCAGGCGCTAATAGCTGGTGGCGTCCACACCTCTAAAGGCGAACTGATTGACGCGGATATCGTGCTGTGGGCTACCGGTGCCGTTGGCCAACCTTGGCTGCAAGACACCCCACTGCCGCTGGAGAAGCGGGGATTCATCCAGGTGAATAAGACACTTGAGGTAGCGGGCCAGCCGGGGCTTTTTGCCGCGGGTGACTGTGCAGCGTTCAGTACATCACTGCACTCATCGCCACTGTCCTCTTCCCCACTACCCAAGGCCGGAGTTTACGCCGTGCGCCAGGGGCCAGTGCTGGCGGAGAACCTGCGCGCCGCCTGTCACAATGAACCGCTGGCCGAGTGGAAGCCACCAAAACGTGTCCTGGCTCTAATTGGCACTGGCGACGGCCATGCGATTGCCAGTAGAGGCGCCATCGGTTTCTCAGGCCGCTGGGTATGGGAATGGAAAAAGCGGATTGATGCGCGCTTTATTGCCCGCTTCAACCCGCCTTTTAAGCACTAACTAGATAACTGCGATCAGATGCTAACTGAAGGCTTAGTTAGCTTCGCGCCAGCCGCCTAATACGCGGCTATCTGGTCCAAAAAACACCAGCCGATCATGGTCGATGAGGTAGCGATAGGCCGTATCGAGCATATCTGTTACCTGCTTGGCGTCTTCCATATTGGGGCAAGCCATGCGTGTTGAGGCGAGCTGGCTAAACTCGATACGCTGATTTTCACCCAACTCCACACTGCCGGTAAATCGGTTACAACCATCCGAACCGCTCACGCTGCCGTCGCGTCCAATTTGAAAGAATGGCGTATTGGGTAACGATACCCGTTCATCGGTACCTACTAGCAATAAATTCCAACGCTGATCGACTATCGGGCCTGACAGCGACACGTTTTCCGGCGCTGCCGTGCTCTCTTGCTCTGGTGTACTGCTACACGCACTGATTAATAGCGCGGTAGCGACACCGGCTAGCATTGCTCCAAATTTGACCGTCACTGTCTCATGCTCCTTATTGACAAATTACCAGCTTCCGCTGTTTTCCATTGACGCCCATGGCTCCTGAGAGGGCAACGCATCGCCTTTTTGCAGTAGCTCGACAGAAATACCGTCGGGCGACTTCACGAACGCCATATGCCCATCCC
>NZ_JABUZF010000123.1:11568-16139 GCF_014897885.1 Halomonas sp. 3D7M
GTTGCGCCCGCCGGTGAGCTCTTCTGGATCCCAGTTATAGGTTAACTCAAGCTCTGGTGCCGCTAAGCGTTCGGAGCGCGCTTCATCTTCCGGCGCGGCGAGAAAGACCAGCGTAAAACGGCCCTTCTCATTTTCTTTGCGACGCACTTCTTTCAACCCTAAAAGATCGCAGTAAAAATTCAACGATGCATCTAAGTCTCTTACCCTTACCATAGTGTGCAAAAACTGCATGTCATTCTCCCTCCATCATTACTGGGTATATTCGCTAAAGATAGCGGGAATACTGTCGTTGCGGGTCCAACTGAGAACAGCGTAATCATCAACCCGGCCGGTTTCCATGCCCGGAGAACCATGCGGCATACCTGGCACTGTTAACCCGATAACGTCTGGCTGCTCTTCTAACAGCCGCTTAATATCTGCAGCGGGCACATGGCCTTCTATCACGTAACCATCAACGATGGCTGTGTGGCAAGATGCTAGTTCTGCAGGAACATTATTGGCTACTTTGACTGACCGGAGATCGCCGTCACGGTGATGGTTTACAGTAAACCCGGCTTCTTCAAGATGGCTGACCCATGCACTACAGCAGCCACAGTTAGGATCGCTGTGCACATCAATCGTAGGCGCTGCCAAAGCGCTTAGCGAATAGGCAGCAAGAAGACTGCCCACCAGACCTTTAACTAGACGATTTCGTGACATTTAAAAATCCTCTTCACCGACATGTACAATAATACCTAGCTTACTTGGAATACGGGGCCGCCCCAAGGAGACTTACGTGGATTCAGTCACACAAGCAGCCCTTGGGGCCGCCATAGGTGGTGCAATATTAGGTAAACGACTGGGTCGCAAAGCCATACTAATGGGTGCAGTGCTCGGCACGCTGCCCGATCTAGACGTGATGCTTGATTATGGCGATGCAGTGGCTAATGTGACTGAGCACCGCGGTTTTAGCCACTCCCTATTTGTGCTGACTGGCTTAGCCACGATAGTGGCGCTACTGTGCCAGCGTTTCATACCTGCGCGTGATATCAGCCTGGGGAGATGGTGGTGTTTTTTCGTTCTCTGTCTGACAACCCACCCGGTACTTGATTCATTTACTACTTACGGCACTCAGCTGTTCTGGCCACTGGATATGCCACCCATAGCGTGGCCTATCGTGTTTATTATCGATCCTTTTTACACCCTACCGCTGCTGGTTGCGTTAACCATCGCTATTGCCGCCAAAAAAGTGCGTCGGGCTTGTACGATCGGATTAGTCGTATCCAGCATGTATTTACTACTGGCGGCAGGCGCGAAATGGAGCGTTGAGCAACGCTTAACCCCAGCACTGGCGGACGCTGGCTTACAGGCAGCACCGGTATTGATTCAACCGACGCCGTTTAATATTGCACTGTGGCGCGCGACGGTTATTGACGGAGATCGCTATTTTGAGAGTTTGATCAGCGTATTTGATAATCAGGACGCACCAACGCTTGAAGCTATAAAGCGCAACGTCGTACTTGAGGAAAGCGTGCTAGCCAGCCCACTTGGCCAACGGCTGACATGGTTTACTGGCCCCTTTCTACGCTATGACACGCTGTTGATCGATGGCCAGGAAACGCTAATCGCCACCGATATTCGCCTTGGCTTTCCAGGCTTTCATCCGTTCAGTTTTACCCTGGCAACGTGGAAAGATGGTTCTTGGCACCCTGCCGACATAAGCGAGCAACTAGCAACCTCCCGAGAGCCTAGACTGGAAATACTTTCAAGGCTCGCTGCCAGGGCTATCGGTGATAACACCGCACTGTGTGCCAGCGACTTTATTGAAGCACAATGGCGTGCCGAGCCTTCGCTTTACCGTTGCTGACACATCAGTGGACTCAAAAGACCGTGCCAACTAAGGAGCGATGCCCTGACCACAGCCTTTGTACTGTTCCCCGCCGATTGTCAGAGTGACTCGAGCGGGATACGGCTGGCCTTTCATGTCATCAAAACAGGCTCCCGACTCAATGCGTACGCGGAAAAACTCCTCTGCGTTGGCATTTTCAATCACCACTCTGCCCGCCTCATTGTCCATGACGCTTACCATATAGGGCATGGTTTGCGTCTCGCTGCCGTAGTTCGTTGTCCAAGTCATCACCGGAGCATCATGAGCTAGCTCAATCGACCAGCCCGGCTCATTGCCACGCCCTAGAAACATCACGCCAGGATGGTCAGCGCGGGTTGCTGCGGCTCGGCGCTGCCCCTGTTGGCATTGCAACTGACCACGCGGTGTTTCAACCTGCGCTTGATCGCCACGATTCCAGAAGCTGATCTCACCATCTTGATAGCGCGCACCACTTGCCACAATCGCTTCC
Source organism: Halomonas sp. 3D7M (assembly GCF_014897885.1). Taxonomy (NCBI): domain Bacteria; kingdom Pseudomonadati; phylum Pseudomonadota; class Gammaproteobacteria; order Oceanospirillales; family Halomonadaceae; genus Halomonas; species Halomonas sp. 3D7M. The sequence continues at coordinate 13,905 of NZ_JABUZF010000123.1, forward strand.
GGTAAACGCCAGGCACCATGTAGTGACCAAAGACGCAGGTTATCGTCGTTCACCGCGGTGACCAAGTTCTGGTTTGCGGGCTGACACTCCCAAGCGTCAAAATGGGCCGCGCTGCCTGGAAATAGCGTAGCGGGCAGTAGCGGTGCACTGCTGTGTACGGTTGTTTTGGACACTCCAGCAGCAGAATTAGCAGGCGTTGTCCCAGTACTTGCACAGCCCGTCAATGCAAACGTGGCCGTTAGCGCAATCAAACCGGTTAACCGATTAGGTGAGTAAGTCATGCATTCTGCTCCCTGTTGTCATCACTGTTGTTACCGTTACCGCTATCACTATCGTTACTGCTATCGATGTTATGCCTTTGATCATCATAGGCACCGTCAATGGCGTCTAGTTAACGCTCGGCGTCGCTCTTCTTAATAAATAAATTTCACTTCAGCTAGCGACGCTTAAATGCTTTTAAGTCCTGCGGGTCAAAACTGTCAACCTGGGCTGGCAGCCCCAGCTCTTCGCGCTTTAACTTTATCTGCATTTTTTCAGCTAGGCGTTCAGAATCATCATCGGTAGTACGGCCGTTAAGTTCAGCGAGCTGCGTCATGCCTTGATGGTAAAATGTCACAATATCCAGCGCTACACGATTATCTTCCTCCACGCCGCGGCGCAGTGGCTGCAGGTAGCCACTAATCTGAGAAAGGTGGTGTTTGAGCTGCCATACATAGCGCATTTCAGTCATCCATGGGCGATCCTTAAGCACCGCAAACAGTACGCTGGTGGCCAACAAGCCAAGGAAGACCCCCAGCCCATTGAGCCATAAGGTGCTGCCAAAAGCGGAAGTTAACAGCATCGAGAACAGTAACCCGAAGACAATTAATTGCCCTGCCATGGCAATACTGATCATTCGCGCCTTGCGCTGGTAACTACTGGGATTATGCTGCTCAAGGGTGAAAACCATGGCCAACCTCATCATAAAAAGTAGTCTCTTATGATACGGGGCTGGCCAGGGCAAACAAGAGATTATCCAGCTGCGGGAAGATGACTGGGTTAACTCATTCGCTCAGCAGCGGTTTTTAGCAATCGTTCCGTGGTTTCCCAACTCACACAGGCATCGGTCACCGATACGCCGTAGCGCATCGCGTTAGGCGACAGCGCTTGCTTACCTTCAAACAGGTGACTTTCGAGCATTAGCGCCACCAAGTTGGCATCGCCTGCCTTGCGCTGTGCCAACACGTCGAGCAGCACTTCGCTTTGGCGTCGGTGATCTTTTCGCGCATTGGCGTGACTGCAGTCCACCATTAAGCGAGGGTTCTGTCCGGCGTCTCGTAGGGTATTCACCGCTGCTCGCACATGATGCGCCTGGTAGTTTGGCTCGCCATGACCACCTCGTAACACCACATGCGTATTGGGGTTACCAGCCGTTTCCTGCATGACCGGGCGTCCTTCATTATCCATGGCGAAACGCTGGTGGGAATGAGCCGCTGCCTGCATGGCATCAATGGCAACCTGAACGTCGCCGCTCGTCGCATTTTTGAACCCCACTGCGGCCGCAAGATCACTTGCCAGCTCTCGGTGTAACTGCGACTCAGTGGTACGAGCACCAATGGCGACCCAGCTCAGCAGGTCATCTAAGTAGGGGGCTAGCATTGGCTGTAAAAGCTCTGTGGCCACCGGCAGCCCCCGCGAAGCAACCGCGTGCATAAGCTCACGAGAAAGGGTGATGCCTTTTGACATATCACCACTACCATCTAGCCCAGGGTCGTATGCCAACCCCTTCCAGCCAACGGTGGTGCGCGGCTTTTCTACGTAAACACGCATGACCGGTAATAGTTGCTCGCTAACTTCTTCGCTTAGCGCAGCCAACCGATCGGCATACTCTAACGCTGCTTCTGGATCGTGGACGGAACAGGGGCCAACAACCACTAATAAGCGCTTATCTTGACCATTCAGGATACGCTGAACCGCTTGGCGCTGGTGGGCAATTTGCTCACCCAGTTGGCTATTGATAGCGACACTGCGGCGTAGCTCTGCCGGCAAAGGCAATGGCTGCGATGAGCTTGAGGGGCCATTCGTTAATGACGCTAGGTTTGACAAGGTTGTGCAAGCAGGGCTGACATGGGCATTCATAACTTAACTCTCCGGAAGCGTGTGACATCGTGATAACAACAACTTGCCACCCAGGCTTGCACGGTCGGAGGTGGCAGCTTGCACCGACCGCGCGTCGCTAAATCGCCAGCCATAGCC
>NZ_JABUZF010000131.1:0-7075 GCF_014897885.1 Halomonas sp. 3D7M
CGTACTTTACGGATTCGCTGCCGTTTTGGCAAGGGCTATTTATAGATAAGTGCGAAAAAGTTTTAAGGCAGGCCGTTTGCTAATTGAAAGCGCTTCGACGGCACTCCATTGGCGGTTACACTTATACCAGCTTTATAGCCCCCAACGCCCACCCCCATTCTGAGGTCCGTGATGAGCCAGCATCTATTAACTGTCGATTCATTACAGCGCGAAAGCGTTGACCACCTGCTACGCGTTGCAACGCGTATGGAACCTATTGCCAGCCGTCGCCACGTTACTCGGGTGCTGGAAGGTGCTGTGCTTGGTAATTTGTTCTTTGAAGCGAGTACACGCACACGCGTGAGCTTTAATGCTGCGTTTTGCCGTCTGGGGGGAAGTGTGTGTGACACCACCGGTTTTACTTTCTCTTCTATGGCCAAGGGTGAATCGCTTTACGATACTAGCCGAGTGATGAGTGGCTATTGCGATGCGATTGTAATGCGCCATCCTGATCAAGGATCGGTAGCAGAGTTCGCCGCCGCCACCAATGTGCCGGTAATTAACGGAGGGGATGGCCCAGGTGAACACCCAAGCCAAGCACTGCTTGATCTCTATACGATTGATAAAGAGTTTCAGCGATTAGGTAAATCACTCAGTGGCGCACATATCCTGCTGACCGGTGATTTGAAATATGGCCGCACCGTGCATTCGCTGATCAAGCTACTGTCTCTCTATGATCCGCTGCGCATTACCTTGGTATCTCCACCAGGCCTGGAAATGCCGACTGCGCTGATTGACCTTGTGACGTCTCGCGGGCACCGCGTCGAACAACGTGACTCACTGGCCAGCGACTTCTCCGATCTGGACGTGGTTTACACCACACGCATCCAGAAAGAGCGTTTTACCGATGAAATGAACGAGAGCTTTCAGGGGCTTTCCGACGACTTTATGGTTAATCGCGACTTTCTGGATCAGCGCTGCAGCCAAAGTACGATTGTCATGCACCCACTACCCCGAGATAGCCGCCCTGGCGCCAATGACCTAAACGTGAATCTTAACGGAGACCCACGTTTGGCGATTTTCCGCCAAACTGACAACGGGATCCCCATGCGGATGGCCATTTTTGCCACGCTATTAAAGGTAGATGAGCTGATTGAGAAAGACCTGAGACCAGTGCGCTGGTTTGTGCCATCTCAAACCGGCACTCTAGACCGTTAAGTCATTACATCAGGTTTAATGAGCGATCCGCCCACCAGGAAGTCCTTCTTGGTGGGCAAACCAACCTTCTAGAATAAGCACAGCAGCGATGCCATCGACACTTTCTTCTCGATAGTTACCACGATGGCCTGCCGCATGAGCGATCTGCTTCGCTTCGCGAGTAGAGCCACGCTCGTCAACCATTTCACAGGGCTTGCCATAGCGCCCATGCAGGCGATTACCGAACTTGCGTGACCGCGCGCTCATCGCAGACTCAGTCCCATCCATATTCAGCGGCAAGCCAACCACAAACAAGTCAGGCTGCCACTCTTCTACTAACCGTGTAACAACATTCCAGTCAGGAATGCCGTCTCGAGCGGTTAGCGGCGTTAGCTCGCGTGCGCTATTAAGCAACTCATTACCTACCGCGACACCAATACGCCGAGTACCAAAATCAAATGCGAGTATTAGCCGTTGCCCATGATCAGCCATAAAACTCAACCATCATGCATGCCCCGCGTCGCGGGTCATCAGGTTTAGATCAACGCCCAGTATGCCAGCGGCAGCGGTTAGACGCTCAGCGGGAGGGGTGTTAAACAGTACGCTGCCTTGGCCTTCGACCGTCAACCACGCATTCTCTTTTAGCTCGTCTTCTAATTGCCCAACGTCCCAACCAGCGCAGCCTAGGCACACCAGAAAATCTTCGGGGCCGGTATCGTCGGCAAGCGCCTGAAGAATATCCATCGAGGTGGTAAGCGCGATACCGTCCTCCACCTGGACACTGGAGTCCCACTCTTGGCTGTCACCGATATGCAAAATGAAGCCACGATCCTTATGCATAGGGCCGCCATAATAGACCGGCGCATTACGGTGCGGGCTATCATCGCCTCCCAGCGACAGCTGTTCAAAGAGGGCATCGAGAGTGATTTCAAGTGGACGATTGGCGATGACTCCCATACAACCATTGTGATCATGGTCGCAAAGGTAGATCAGGCTACCGGCAAAATTAGGGTCATCCAAGTGAGGCATAGCCATCAAAAAATGATGCTTAAAGCTTTGCATGCGTCTCCTACGGCTCGCTGAATACTCAGCGAGCCTCGCGTTATTAGGCGAATAGAACGTTCAACGGCATCGGTTAGTCAAGACGACGCTCAATAGCATCCAGCAGCATTCCGGCAATGTCCGTGCCGCGCTGATCATCAATTTCACGTACACAGGTAGGACTGGTGACGTTAATTTCAGTGATGTAGTCACCAATCACATCTAAACCAACAAACATCAGCCCTTTTTCACGAATCATGGGCTGCACCTGCTGAATCAACCAGTGGTCACGCTCAGTCAACTCACGGCTGACACCGCGCCCGCCAGCGGCGAGGTTACCCCGAGTTTCACCCGCCGAGGGAATACGCGCCAGCCCATAGGGCACGGGTTCACCGTCAACCAATAAGATGCGCGTGTCGCCATCTTTGATTTCGGCTAGGTAGCGTTGCGCCATAATTTGCCGCTGGCCACGCAGGGTTAATTGCTCAATAACCGCGCCAATGTTGCGGCCATCAGGGCCGATATGAAAAATCCCTGTACCGCCCATGCCATCAAGGGGTTTGAAAATCACATCACCATGCTCCGCGTGGAAAGCACGCAGGACGTCATCACGACTGGCGACAATGGTGGGCGCACAGCACTGGGGAAACTGCTGGGCAAATAGCTTTTCATTACACTGCAACAGCGCCGCCGTTGGATTCACCACCAGAACGCCTTCCCGCTCAGCAAACCCCAGCAGATGAACCGCATTGATAAAGTCGGCATCGACAGGCGGGTCTTTGCGCATTAGCACAATATCCAACTCCACCAGTGGGCGCTGAGCCGCTTCACCGAGGTCGTACCAATGGTTAGGATCGCGATGCACCGTTAATGGGCGCATACGTGCATAAGCCTGTCCTGCGTTCAAGAAAAGATCTTCTTGCTCCATATAGTGCAGTGTGTAGCCGCGCTCTTGCGCCGCCCACAGCATGGCCATGGTGGTATCTTTCTTGTAAGCGATGTCGCTGATGGGATCCATCACCACACCGAGATGCAACGTTGATTGGCTCATCGGGGTAACATCCATACATGAACAAAAGGTAAGCAGTATGCCGCACTGCCTGCACAGCTCCAACCGTCGCTAGGGACTACTCGCCTTGCCCGTCCGTTAACGCACCCGGTACAAGCCGGATAGCACCAGGCTCTAGGGTAATTAACTGCTGCTTATAAAGTCGCCCGATGGCCTGCTTGTAAGCACTCTTGCTAACACCTAATCGCGTCTTAATATCATGCGCGGAGCTTTTATCACCCAACGCTAGATAACCACCACTTTCACGTAGCGCCTGCAATACCTTATCACCCACTACATCTAAGCGAGCCACGCCCGGGGGGAGCAGGCAAATATCGACACGACCATCTTCGCGGCGCTGCTTTACATAGCCTTTCAGCGACTGCCCGCGGCGCAGCGGCTGGGTAATATCATCTTGATAGATTAATCCCCAATAACGGTGGTTAACCACTACCTTCATCCCAAGGTCAGTACGGTCAGCTACCACCACAGCCACTTCATCACCTTTTTCCAGCGCCCAAGCATCGTCTGTCAAAAAACGATCCAGGCGCATGGTAGCCACAGGCCGCCCTTGGTCATCGCTATACAGCATTACCAGTACCCGCTTACCGGGATCGGGGCGAAAGCGCTGCTCGCTATAAGGCAGCAGTACATCTTTGGGCTGTCCCCATTGCAGAAACGCCCCTGTGCTATTGACCGCCGTCACGGTCAAATAGGCTACGTCACCCAGCTGAGCAGCGGCGTCGCTTGCGGAACGGGGAGAAGAGTGAGACTCACGGACCATGGGTACCGTCCTTACAGAAAGTAGACCTTCATTATGGTGCCTTGCGCACGCAAGGCAAAGCGCAGCCGGTATTCGACAGCGCATAAATAGCGACCGCCACTACTCAACAGGGCAGCAGCCAGCTAGTAAGCACTCACTTATGCATACCGCTAAAAAATAAGCCCCAAAATATTTCTTAAGAATAGGCTCTTAAGAATAAATATTTAAACATGAGCTCTTACAAGTGAGTACAGAGAAGCGAGTGCTGAAAAGTGAGTACTTACACATCACCGAAGTGGTGCTGTAGCAGCGTTAGCGCAACAACAGGTGCCGTTTCAGTACGCAATACTCTTGGACCGAGCGTCAGCGGTGTAAAGCCACCCACAGTGGCCACATTAATATCCGCATCACTTAGGCCACCCTCTGGGCCGATTAAGAGCGCTACTGCAGCGGGGCATGGCTGTTGCGAAAATACATTGCCTGTCGCTAGGTGAAGCATCAAGCGTAACGGCTCTTGCCGCTCGGCCAGCCAATCATCCAGCGCTTTTGGTGGATAGATGGGGGGGACAACCGCTCGCCCACTCTGTTCACAAGCGCTAGCCGCAACCGCCTGCCAGTGAGCCAGTTTTTTCTCTTCACGGTCACCCTTGAGACGTACATCACCCCGCTCAGTGTAGAGCGGGGTAATCGCTGCAACGCCCAGCTCAACGGCTTTTTGAATGGCATAATCCATCCGGTCGCCTTTCGAGATCGCTTGGCCAAGGTGCACCGCTAACGGCGATTCGCCACTACCCGGCCAGACAGCCTCGATGATCACTGTCGTTTGCTTGCGACCAACATCGGCTAAGCGCACGCCAGCCTCTTGGCCATTGCCATCAAACAGCATCAGCGCTGCACTTTCGCCCAGCCGCAGCACTCGTGTCACATGCCGCGCCGGGCCGTCAGGCAGAGTGATGGTTGCGCCCACTGCAAACTCAGCGGGCACATAAAGGCGGGGCATTTTGCCGTGTAAGGCAACCCAGTCAGCAGCATGCATACTTAGTGAGTATTCTCGGCTGCTTGCTGAGCCTGCTGCGCTGAGCGCTGCTTGCGCTGAGCGTACATGGCTTCAAAATTCACCGGTGCCAGCATTAGCGGCGGGAAACCACCACGGTTGACCAGGTTGTCAACGCACTCACGGGCATAAGGGAACAGCAAGTTGGGGCAGAACGCACCCAGAGTTTGTTCCAGCTGTGCCCCTTCAATTCCAGAAATACGGAACAGGCCGGCTTGCTCTACTTCTGCAAGGAACGACGTAGTGCCGGTTTCGCTATCGTTAACCTGGGCAGTCACCTTTACAACCACTTCGTACTGGTCGTCGGCTATTTTCTGGCTAGTGGTGTTCAGATCCAGATTCACCTTAGGCTTAAATGCCTGCTTGAATACGGAAGGTGAGTTCGGCGCTTCAAAGGAAATATCTTTCACATAGATACGCTGTAAAGAGAACTTCAGCTGAGGCTTTTCGCCTTCTGCGGCGCCTGCCTGCGGGGTGTTGTTATCTTCCGCCATTGGGATACTCCTAATTGTTCATCTGCTAAAAAATTGCGCGACAGCGCACGGTTAAATACTTGCTACTTAATTACTTTTTTACCACCGGAAGACCATCGGCCTGCCACTGCACCATGCCACCTCTTAACTTATTGACACGTTCAAAACCTGCCTTAGCAAGTTTTGCCTGGGCAGCACCAGAGCTTTGGCCATGCTTACATACCACGATGATCGGCTGGCTTTTCACTTTCTCCAGTTCATTCATGCGGCTGTCGAGGCTGCTTTGAGGAATATTGCGTGCACCTGCAATATGTCCTGCTTTAAAGTCTTTGCTTTCACGGATATCCAGCACCACCGCATCTTCACGGTTAATAAGCTGAGTCGCCTGGGTAGAGGTCACAGCATGCGTGGCGGCGCTGCGCGCTTCGTACGCCACCCATGCTATTAATACCAGCAAAAACGCCCCGACAAGTAGGGGGTGGTTCATTACGAATTCGAACAGCTGATCGATCATCGTGAACACAATCTCTTGGTCTATGCAGAAAAAAGCGGCCTAGCCGCCTCCAGAAACGCAACAAGTATACACGTCACACGGCATACCGCGCAGGCCATGACGCCCAACGGCTGCCTGCGTTATGATGCCCCATGCGCGCGCCTGTCGCGACCCTGATTATAAGGTGTTGTCTGAAAACTGTTTGAGCAGCCTTCACCAACGTTTCAAACAGCACCCCATATCGCTTGGCTGACCAACATAAAGAGGTTTTCATGGCTACAACTGCACCGCGCCCCGTGGCGCTAATCATCTTAGATGGCTACGGCCACAATCCCGATAGCGCCCACAACGCAGTGGCCGCAGCTAATACGCCCAACATGGACAAACTGTGGGCCAACCGCCCGCACGCCTATGTGCACACCGATGGTCGCCATGTGGGCCTGCCTGACGGGCAGATGGGCAATTCTGAAGTAGGCCATATGAATATTGGTGCCGGGCGTGTTGTGTACCAGGACTTCACCCGCATTACCAAAGCAATTGAAGACGGCGATCTAGACACCAACGAGGTGCTGACCAAGTCCATCGACGAGGCCGTTGCCAATGGCCGCGCCGTTCACTTACTTGGGCTGCTTTCTCCCGGCGGCGTGCATAGCCACGAAGACCACTTTATTGCCATGGCTGAGCTTGCTGCCCGACGCGGCGCGCAGCGCATTTTTATCCATGCGTTTTTAGACGGACGCGATATGCCGCCGCAAAGTGCGCTCCGCTCGATCGAGCGTGCTAATGCACGTTTGGCAGAGTTAGTAGGTGCCGACAATGGCTTTGTTGCCTCGGTCATTGGCCGCTTTTATGCAATGGACCGTGATAACCGCTGGGAGCGGGTTGAGCAAGCCTACCGCTTGCTGACCGATGGCCACGCTGACTTTATTGCTTCCAGCGCTGAAACCGCCCTGCGCGACGCTTACCAGCGCGGCGAAACCGACGAATTTGTCGCTTCAAGCAGTATCCCGCTGAATGGCACCGCCAT
>NZ_JABUZF010000131.1:7158-20973 GCF_014897885.1 Halomonas sp. 3D7M
CGCGAATTAACGCGCGCGATCACTGAAGCTGAGTTTAACGGCTTTGAGCGGCGTGTACGTCCTACACTGGCTGGCGACGGTTTAGTCACGATGACCCAGTACGCCGCCAACATTCCAGCACCAGCGGCCTTTCCCCCTTCTGATCTCACCGATACCCTGGGGGAAGTGGTTGCTAAACGCGGCCTAACTCAGCTACGTATTGCAGAAACAGAAAAGTATCCCCACGTCACCTTTTTCTTCTCCGGCGGTAATGAAGCCGAGTACGAAGGCGAAGAGCGCATTTTAGTGCCCTCCCCCCGTGACGTTAAAACCTACGACGAAAAACCCGAGATGAGCGCCTTTGAGATCACCGATAAGCTGGTGGACGCTATCGACAGTGGTCGCTTTGACTTAATAGTGTGCAATTATGCCAATGGCGACATGGTTGGCCATACCGGTGACTTCAACGCCGCGGTAAAAGCGATTGAAACCGTTGATACTTGCGTTGGTCGAGTAGTAGAGGCCATTGAACGTGCCAGTGGTGCTTGCCTGATCACAGCTGACCATGGCAATGCCGAACAGATGGTGCATCCGGAAACAGGCGCGCCGCAAACAGCTCACACGACCTTTACGGTGCCGTTGATTTACGTGGGAGAGCAGAATGGGCGGCTGGAAAATGGACGACTGTGCGATTTAGCGCCGACGCTGTTAACCATGATGAACCAGGCTCAGCCCGAAGCGATGACAGGTAACCCACTGATTCATTTTGATTGATGCTGATGCGATGGACGTTAGCTGTCGCGCTTATGCTGGCGTTAGGTTATGCGCCAGCAAGTTTAGCCCAGCCAAATGAAAATGCCGCGCGCCAGCAGTTGGATGCGATTGGCCAGGAGATCGAAGCGGCTGCCCAGCGCCTCAGTGCGACCGGGCAAGCTCGGGATAGCGCCGAGCATGAGCTGCGCCATGTGGAAACGGAGCTTGCCGAGACTCACCAGCGCCTGGATCAACTTCAGGCTGAGCGCCGTCAACTGGCCGACGAAACGACCCAACTTCGCCAGCACCGAGAGCGCTTGGAAGGTGAGCGTGAAGCACAATACGCTGCGCTGAGCCAACAGCTGGCAGCCCTTTATCGATTGGGGCCAACACCCCAGTTAAAACTGCTCCTTAACCAAAGCGATCCAGCCGAGCTAGACCGAATGCAGGCGTATCTAAATCGCCTGACTCAGGCGCGTCAGCAACGCCTTACGGATATAAGCCGCCTCGACACCGCACTGGCAGATACCGAGCAAGCGCTCAGCGAGCGTCAAACGCGCCTTGATGCATTAGCCGACGAGCTAGAAGAGCAAAGCGCTATACTCGCTCAGCGAACCGAGGAGCGGCGTGGCGTCGTAGCGACCCTGGATGATCGCTATGGCAGCGAAGAGGATCGCTTAGCCGATCTAAACCAAAGCCGTGAGCAGGCCGAACAGCAGCTAAGGGCGATACAAGCGGAGCTGGCTCGTTTAGCCGAGCCAACACCGACCACACACATCACCCGCACGCGGGGCGATTTACCCTGGCCCGTTCAAGGAGCCATTACGGCAACCTTCCAGCGTAGAGACGGCGTGCACTATAACGGTATCGTGATTCGAGCAGATTCGGGCAGTGCAGTAACAGCCGTTCATACAGGCCGCGTGGTATTCGCCGACTGGATGCGTGGCTTTGGCAACCTGCTGATTATTGATCACGGCGATCAGATCATGACGCTCTATGCTCACTTGCAACAATTCAGTGCACGGCCCGGCCAACAAGTAAGCCGTGGCACTGAAATTGGACGTATCGGCAACAGCGGCGGGCAGACCAACCCCGCGCTTTACTTCGAAGTGCGGCGTAGCGGTGAACCAATTAATCCACAACGTTGGATTGCACGCCGCTGACGGGATAAGCTGACTCCTATGAATTAACAATCATGTCTCAACTTATGCAGCGCCTTCTGGCGCTGCCTTTCGCCTAGCGGAGTCCGCATGACGCTATCTGTTACCAAGGTATCGGCCCCTGCCAAGCGCTTTTTGGCTACCCTGCTCCCGCTTGTAATGCTGACTGCTCCTCTCCCCTTAATGGCTCAGTCTGCAAATAGCGTTGCTGATGACCTACCGCTTGAAGAGATCCAGACCTTTGCTGAGGTGTTTGAGCGCATTAAACGCGGCTATGTCGAAGAGGTTGACGACCGCACGTTATTGCGTAATGCCATGCGAGGCATGCTCAGCGAGCTAGATCCCCACTCAGCCTATTTAGACGAAGAAGAGTACCGAAGCCTGCGCGAATCCACCCAGGGTGAGTTTGGCGGTATTGGCATTGAAGTAGGCACAGAAAACGGGCAGTTAATAGTTATTACCCCCATCGATGACACACCAGCTTCACGAGCGGGCCTGTTATCCCGCGATGTGATTGTGGCTATCGATGGAACGCCAACCGACAGCTTATCGCTTCAAGAGGCGGTTAACCTGATGCGTGGCGAACCGGGTAGCCAACTGCGTATTTCCGTCTTGCGGGCGGGTGAAGAGTCTCCGCGTGAGTTCACACTAACGCGCGAAGTAATTCGCAATGAAAGCGTTAAGCATGAAGTACTGGAGCCAGGCTATGGCTACTTGCGAATTAGCCAGTTTCAGTCGCGCACCCCAGAGCAGGCACGCAGGTCGTTAGAACGTATGGCCCGAGAGCAGCCACTTGAGGGACTCATTCTCGACTTACGCAATAACCCAGGTGGCGTTTTGCAGGCCGCCGTTGGCGTTGCCGACCTGTTCCTGGATGAGGGGCTAATTGTGTACACCGAAGGGCGTCTTTCTGACACCGAAATGTCGTTTTCGGCATCGCCAGAGACACCCGCTGGTGATGTGCCGCTCGTTGTACTGATAAACAGTGGTAGCGCCTCGGCTGCTGAAATTGTCGCCGGGGCGCTTCAAGACCAGCGCCGCGGGGTGATAATGGGCACCGAAAGCTTTGGTAAAGGCTCCGTGCAGCAGATCATGCCGCTTGGCAATGGTGAAGGTCTTAAGCTGACAACCGCGCTTTACTACACCCCCAATGGGCGCTCAATCCAAGCACAAGGTATCGAGCCTGACGTGGAAGTGGTACGCGGCCGGCTGGAAGTGGCTGAGGGGCAACGCCAAATCCGCGAAGCTGATCTTGATGGTCATCTAAGCGGCCAAGACGCAATGCCCCGGGAGCGGACTGAAATGTCTCAGCGCCTACGCGAGGACTATCAGCTCAGTGAAGCGCTGAACTTACTCAAAGCATTGAACGTGGTGGATCGTCGGCGCCGTTAACGACACGATTGCGGCAGGCGTCCTCGCTCTCCGATTGCCTGCCGCATCACCAGTCGTTTTATCGGCACCAACTGATTCATACCACTCATCCCCATATTGCGCGCCAGCGTCAATGCAGGCACTTGGCTACCGAAAAGCACTTTAAACCCTTTCATCAGCCCTAGCATGGCGCTGTTATCGAAGCGCCTACGCCGCTCGTAGCGACTCAGCGTGGTCAGCGCCCCCCAGGGGGCTCCTCGCTGCCATGCATTAATCACTTCCTCAGCCAGCACTGCCGCATCCATAAATCCTAGGTTAACGCCCTGCCCCGCTAGCGGGTGAATGCTATGGGCAGCATCGCCCACCAAGGCAAAATTAGGCTGCACGTAGTGAGCGGCGTGGCGCTGAATCAGCGGAAACCGATAGGCCGCATCGACGGCACTCACCTGACCTAAACGGTAGTCAAAGGCTTCACTTAGCGCCTGCCCCAACGCCTCACTAGAGAGCGATGTAAGTTGATGTGCATGCTCAGGCGTGGTCGACCAGACAATCGAACAGTAGCGATCATCACCGCCCACTGTTAACGGCAAAAAAGCCAGTGGATGGCCAGCGATAAAAGCCTGACGAGCCGTGTCGCCATGGGACTTTTCACACCTTACGGTGGTAACGACGGCCTCTTGCTGCATAGACTCTTCGGCCACTGATATCCCTGCCAATTCACGCATGGTGGAGCGTGCACCGTCGGCAGCAATTAATAATGGCGTATGCAATTGTCGGCCATCATCCAGCACTAGCCAGCGCCCGCTATCAGAGGTTTGCAAAGCCTCCACGCCCACTCCAAAGAGAGTGCTAACGGAAGGCAGCGCTAGCACCTGCTCATTTAACGCGGCCAATGTCACATCGTTTTCAACAATATGCCCAAGTACGGGCGCACCTGCTTCATCGGCGGAAAAATGGATGCTACCGCTGCCTTCTGCATCCCACACCTGCATATAACGGTAAGGCGTTACCCTAGTAGCAGCCATCGCGGGCCATGCCTTCAAATGCGAGAGCAGCCGCTGTGAAACCGGCGTCAAAGCACTCACCCTGGGGGCAGGCGAATGGTCACCAAAAGCATCTAAGCGCAGTGGTGCTGCTTTGGTTTCTACCAACGCCACCTGCATCCCAGCGTTAGCCAGCAGTCCTGCTAGCGCCGTGCCGACCATTCCGGCGCCTACGATCACCGCGTCAAAACGTTCAACCGGCACATCTATTGCCGCTGTTTGCGTTTTCATAACGTTCCCTTAGCTACTTGTTGCATCAGCGCTCCAGACCCATTGCTCTGCGTGCCAAGCTGCGGCGAAGCGGGCCCACTAAATTGAGCCCCACCAGGCCAGCTGCTCGGGCATGCGGCAGTAGGGGCAGCGAATAGCCAAATAGACGCACCAACCCATCGCTAAACCGAATGACATTGGCTCGGTCTTGCGCACGACGCTGCTCAAAGGCGAGTAGCATGTCCATATCACCAAGAGCACGTTGGTTCTGAGCGCCCTGCGCTAGTGCTTCGACCAGATCCATCACTGAGCGCAGTGCCAAGTTAAACCCCTGACCCGCTACCGGGTGAAGCGCATGGGCAGCATTTCCCAACACCGCCAACCCAGGTCGAACGGGCTCTTCCGCGGTAATCAGCGAAAGTGGGTAGCTGAAACGCTGCCCCACCCGAGTAAAACGCCCGACTCGATCACCAAAGGCAGCTTGTAGCTGGCGTAAAAACGCCGAATCGGAGAGCGCTAGTCGCGCCTGCTCTGTGCCGCTGGCATGCGTCCAGACCAGCTCCATCGCTTGGCCAGGCAATGGTAGCAGTGCGATCGGCCCCTCTGCTGTAAAGCGCTCATAGGCAACCCCCTCGTGGGGCTGGCTAATACCGACATGGGCAATGACGGCTGTTTGCTCGTAAGAGCGGTGGCGACTACTGATGCCCAACTGCTCTTTCAGTCCAGATCGCCCGCCATCGGCGAGAATAGTCAGCGCTGCCGTTAGTTCACTGCCATCGGAAAGCACCAGGCGGTGGCCGTTAGCTTGTGGCATTAGTTGCGCCACCGTTGCAGGGCAGTGCCACTCAATCGGCAGTTGCTGAAGATGGTGATGCAGCACACGCCCCATCCAAGCATTAGGAATGACATGCCCCAATGCCGACACTCCCAGCTCCTGAGCGCTAAGCCTAGTGGCACCTAAACGACCGCGCTCGCTGATATGAATGCGCTTGATCGGGGTAGCTTCACTGCGCATCGCCTCCCAAACACCCAGTTGGCGAAAGCGTTGGGCAGAGCCTTCAGCAATAGCACTGGCCCTAGCATCAAAGCTTGGCTGCCACGCTGACTTCTCAGCGTTTTCAGGTAAGGCAGCCGCTTCAACAATTGCCACACGCCAGCCGTAGCGCTCAATCAACGGCGCCAACGCGCAGCCTAAGCTGGCACCGACCAGCCCGCCTCCCACAATAACGATATCGTGGGTGAGCGTAGCTGCTTGCTGCTGTCTTACCTGCTGAGTCCCATGCATTGTCATCTCCTACGGATAAACCAAACCCAGCAAATGTAATTTCGTAATGTAAATTACATAAACAAATATCAATGGAATTTTACTGCTTATTTATTAACCATTAATTGCTCTATATCAGCAATTCGCTTCGGCACGTCTGACGTAAGCACTTCGTGCCCATCACGGGTCACCACGACATCATCTTCAATACGAATGCCAATTCCGCGGTAAGCGGCAGGAATATCATCATCGCTGGGAATGTATAAACCAGGCTCAATCGTGACGACCATGCCTTCGGTTAGCAGGCGCGGCGTCTCTTCATCCAACCGATAAGTTCCTACATCGTGCACGTCTAACCCCAACCAATGGGACGTAGAGTGCAGGTAGAAGCGCCGATAGCTCTCATCGTCAATGCGCTCCTGCACATCGCCCTCTAACAACCCGAGACCGATCAGCCCAGCGGTTAAATCCCTCACGACCCCTTGGTGAATATCCGCCAGCGTGGCTCCCGGCTTGACGGCGTGCACTGCACGCTCTTGCGCATCTAGCACCACTTGATAAAGCGCCCGCTGAGCGTCATTGAACCGACCATTAACCGGGAAAGTACGGGTAATATCCCCAGCGTAGAGGTCGAACTCGGCCCCTGCGTCAATCAGCACAAGTGTATCGGCCTGCAACGTATCGCTGTTCTCAATATAGTGCAGCACGCAAGCGTTAACGCCACCACCAACAATGGTGCTATACGCAGGCCCGCTAGCACCTTGCCAAACGAATTCGTGCTCTAACTCTGCCTGCAACTGATACTCGCTTAACCCTGGACGGCAGACACGCATCGCACGCGTATGCGCCTTTGCTGAAATAGCGGCCGCATGGCGCAGTAGGGTAATTTCAGCAGGGCTTTTAATGAGGCGCATCTCATGAACAAGCGGGCGGCTATCCAACCATCCTTTCAATGCTGGCTTACCTCGGCGTAGGCCAGCTTGAGCGCAGGCCAACGCCTCTTCTGCAATATTCAGCGCCTCGGGATTATCTAACGGCAGGTAGAGCAGTTCGCGCCCTGCCAATAGACCTGGTAACAGCTCTTCCCGCTGAGCATTTTCAAACGCTTGGTCAATGCCATGCTGAGCCTCAACGCCCTGGGCGCCTAGCCGTCTACCTGTCCAGGCTTCCATCGTGGCGTCGCGGTCTTGGCAAAACACCACGCTTTGGCCTGCCTCGCGCCCAGGCAGCACTACAAGCAACGCATCGGGCTCTTGAATGCCGGTTAAGTAGTAAAAATCACTCTGCTGGCGGAACGCGTATTCGCTATCGTGAGAGCGCGTTACCAAGGCAGCGCTTGGCACCACTAGCGCAGCATTGGCAGGCAGTTGGGCGATGAGCGCTTCTCGGCGCTGGCGGTACTCTGCAGGCGCAATAGCGGCGGGCCGAGGCAGTAACTCAGGTAACATAGATAACTCCTGTATTAATGAACGGGGGCGTCGGTCTGCTCAACCTGGGGCATTCCTGGGTGCTGCTCGGTGTAGAGCAACATTGCCGCCATACGCGCGTGTTCCGTCAGCGCAAATAGATCATTTTCGTTTTCAGGACTATCCTCGATATCGGTTTCGATCTGTACGAGTCCTGCGAGATCCTCGATGGCTTCTTGAAGCGTCTTAGACCAGCGCTCGCGTAGCGCTTCATCAGCCACGTCTTCAACGACTTCCATAAAACCCAGCGTCCACTCTTTTAGCCCCTGGGCTTGCTCGGCGAGTGAAAAAAGCTCATCGGGTAGCAGCGGTGTGTAATTCAAATCGCTGGCGCTCAATGCCTCCAGCGTTTGACGCCGCCAACCTAGTAAGCGTTCAGCGCTATCAGGATCTCGCGGCTGCTCGACCCCTAAGCTTAGGCATACCTCTTCTAGCCATGCTTCAGCCGTCACATCACGCAGCGCTAACAGACCACTTAGGCGGCCATCCAAAAACGCGGGCGACTGCATACTTCCATGCAGAAGAAAAACATCCGCGACGTCAGAAAAATCCTGGCGTTCATTGATTAGGGACATGGGCATTGCTCGCTATACAAAATGGGGAATGAAGTCGTCGTAACAACATCGCTAAGGGTGTTAAACCGCAGAAGGAATCTTACGGCGCGCGCGCCTGTGCGTTGACCCCACATAAGCGGCTCTCTTATAGTGAACGCCAACTATCCTTCCTATGCAGCGATGTTAACGCATTGGTCAATAAAATGACCTGTGCCGGAGTTTTTGATGAGTAACGCGAAGCGGCCAACCAAAGAAATCACCCTACTGGGTCGCAGCTACATGATTGCTTGCGACACTGGCGAAGAAGCTAAGCTGGAACGTGCTGCTCGCTATTTAGATCGCGCGATGAATGGCATTCACGCCCAAAGCAATGCCCTTGGCAGCGAGCGGGTTGCAGTGATGGCAGCGCTGAATATCACCCATGAGTTGCTTGAAATTATGGATGAGCACCGCGCGAGCGAAGCAAACCTGAACCGCCTAAACGACCGCCTTGAACGGGCACTAGCGGATACACGCCAGCAAAAAGAACCGTAAGAACCTGCTGTCGGCTCTTTGGCATTACCACTGGCTCTGTTAGGATAGAGATGTTCTCTGGGGTGTACGCCAGTCGTTATAGTCCCTCGAGCCTATGCGAAGTACCCAGGGGGCCAAATGCTAGCCAAACCCGTGTGCATGTCCGTGCGTCGGAAAGCCTGACGGTTTGGCTGCGGCCACCCACCTGAACCAGTAGGTTCAGGGCCAGAACGACAGCGGCATTCTGGGGAACACTTAGTCTTGATTAGCTCATCACGAGTAGCTCGTTATGAACGATACTGCTGCCCGCAGTACATTCGGCGATAAAATTGCGCTTCGTCGTGAGCTTAGACGCAGACGCCGCACCCTTTCCCTAGATCAGCAAAAACAAGCCGCTACCGCCCTTTGCCAGCGCCTTAAAGGGCTGCCTGAAATTTGTCGTGCGAAACGCATTAGCCTTTATTTACCGGTTAACGGCGAGATAGACCCGACACCATTAATACCTTGGCTTCGACAGCGAAAAGTAAGTATTTACTTACCGGTATTGCGCCCATTTTCGACTAATCGCCTTTGGTTTGTTGCCTACCGCGAATCTACCCCCATGGTTAAAAACCGTTTTGGCATCGCAGAGCCCTGTTCACGATTTGCCGCCGATAGGCGCAATCGCCTGCCAGCTTGGGCGCTAGATACGCTTATTGTTCCGCTGGTAGGTTTTGATAAGCAAGCAAATCGCATGGGCATGGGAGGTGGTTTCTATGATCGCAGCCTCGCTTTTATGCGCCGCCAAGGGCCAGCACCGACACTTATAGGCGTTGCTCACGCCTGCCAACAGGTGGATGCGCTACCCATCGAGCCTTGGGATATTCCGTTGGACGTGATAGCAAGTGACACAAGGGTTATTCGACCAACTAAAACGGGCTGATCATTAAGATCAGCCCGTTTTAAATATCAACCTCGACTAGCTTGGCGCAGCGTTTACGCTGAAAGCGCTGTGATCAACTTAGTAAGTTAACTCCCCGATAGCGCTTGCGCGTATCCAGTGGCGAGTACTCCAAGTAAAAACACCACTGTTAGCGCCATCACCATATCAGGCTTTTTACGCCGCATGCCTCATCTCCAACGTCTTTTACGGTTGCCAAATATCCTTAATGCGTCATCTAAACAGTGTTTCTAAAAAGATGACACACCTCATTAATTTCGCCCACGACTATAGGGCTATAGAAGAGGACTGACAACTGCTTTCAGTGCTATTTTTAACGCATCATTAAACGTTTTCAGAAGCTCACTCTTCTTAACAACTCTGCATCCCGGGGTTAGTGAGTACTTACAATTCTTTACGCCATAAAGAGCTTATACGCTGGGTTATCGCTCTCTCGCCAATAACGGTAGCCAATCGCATCTAAGTACTCTGCAACATGGGTTTGATCACTGCTCGGCACTTGCATACCGACCAATACACGACCGTAGGCAGCACCATGATTTCGGTAGTGGAACAGTGAAATATTCCAGTCATGGGGTAGCTGGGTTAAAAAGTTCATTAGCGCACCCGGGCGCTCCGGGAACTCAAAGCGGTAGAGCTCTTCTTCAAAGCGCTCGCTGGGCCGACCACCACTAAGATGGCGGATATGTAGCTTCGCCAGCTCATTGTCGGTCAAATCTTCAACCTGATAGCCAGCTTCACGAAGCTTATCAATCACCGCCTGGCGGTCTTCCCCACCCGGTTTAACTTGAACACCCACAAAGATATGAGCCTCGCTATTATCTGCATAGCGATAGCTGAACTCGGTGACCATGCGCTTGCCCAGCGTGCGGCAAAACTTTTTAAAACTGCCTGGGTTTTCCGCAATGGTCACCGCCAATATCGCTTCACGCTGCTCACCCAGCTCGGTGCGTTCCGCAATATGTTGCAAACGATCAAAATTGGTATTCGCGCCAGAGTTAATACATATCAACGTCTCGCCTTCAGCACCGGTTTGCTGCACATATTTCTTCAAGCCAGCTAGCGAAAGCGCCCCTGACGTTTCTGCGACGGCACGTGTATCTTCAAAGATATCCTTCACCGCTGCACACATCTCATCGGTATTCACCGTGATAACGTCGTCGATTAAGTCACGTACCAGAGAAAAGGGCACTTCACCGATTTGCGCGACGGCGACACCCTCCGCGAACACGCCAACTTGATCCAGCACGACCCGCTCCCCGGCTTCTAGCGCGGCTTTTAAACAGGCACTGTCTTCGGCTTCTACGGCAATGATTTTGATATCTGGGCGCAGATATTTCACATACGCTGCGACGCCTGCAATTAAGCCGCCGCCACCGACAGGAATAAAAATAGCGTCTAGACGGCCACTGTGCTGGCGCAGAATTTCAACACCAATAGTGCCCTGACCTGCAACTACATCGATATCATCAAACGGCGGAATATAGGTATAGCCATGCTCTTTAATCAATTCTTGAGCATGCTCAGCAGCAGCAGCAAATGCATCACCTTTCAAAATAACCTTAGCACCGCGGGCACGTACTGCCTGAACCTTAATATCGGGCGTAATACGCGGCATCACAATAACCGCCTTCACCCCCATCAGCTTGGCTGCCATAGCCAAACCCTGGGCATGATTGCCCGCCGATGCTGCAATCACGCCCTTGGCCTTCTGCTCTTCAGTTAGCTGGGCCATTTTGTTGTAAGCACCACGAATCTTGAAAGAAAACACTGGCTGAAGATCTTCGCGCTTAATCAAAATTTGGTTATTGAAACGACGCGACAAAAAGGGAGCGGGTGAAATAGGGGTCTCACAAGCGGCTTCATAAACGCGGGCTTGGAGGATCTTTTTGACGGTTGCTTCGAGCATGCGGAAATCCCAAAAAAATAACGTGACCCTGACGGGAGAGAGCAAAGCCTTTATTGGTAGCAGATTACGCCTAGCGTCGTCTAGCGGCGTTTCCATCGGCAGTGGGCGCTAAGGCCGTTATACTAGAGAGCACTGCCTAACCCTGACGCAGGAAAATATGATGACCCAAGATGAATTGAAAGCGGCCGTAGCGGATGCTGCGGTTAAAGAGATTGAGCCTCATCTCGAAAAAGATACCGTGCTAGGTATTGGCACAGGTTCCACAGCGAACCTGTTTATTGATCGTTTAGGCCCGCTAAGAGATCGTTTCAAAGGGGCCGTTGCCAGCTCAGAAGCCAGTGCTAAGCGCTTACAAGCGCTAGGTATTGAGATATTCGAGCTGAACAATGTTGGCGATGTTCCTTTTTACATCGACGGTGCAGACGAAGTAAACGCTAACTTACAAATGATTAAAGGGGGTGGCGCCGCCCTAACCCGGGAAAAAATCGTCGCCGCCTGCGCCAAGCGATTTATTTGCATTGCCGATGGCTCGAAATACGTGAACCAACTTGGCAACTTCCCGCTACCGGTAGAAGTTATTCCGATGGCACGCTCCTACGTCGCTCGGGAGCTGGTCAAGCTAGGTGCTGACCCCGTCTATCGGCAAGGGGTAGTCACCGATAATGGCAATCAAATTATCGACTGTTTTGACTTTATGATCGACGACCCAGCATCCATGGAAGCGCGTATTAATGCCATTGTAGGCGTCGTCACGAACGGTTTATTCGCCCAGCGCGGTGCCGATGTACTGCTGTTAGGTAAGACGGACGGCGTGGAACGAACCGCGTTACGTTAACCACTGACTAAGCCCATCGAGCGTGCGCGCCAATGCGCCTCTATGGGCTTCAACGACCTCTCGCCCAGCCTGCCCAATTTGCAAAGCAAATGATGGCGTTGCCAGCCGCTCGGCTAGCGCGTCGGCCAAGGCATCGGGTGTTTCCACCACGCTTAACGCACCTACCGCTAACAGCGGCTCAGCCACATCGCTAAAGTTGTCAAGTGAAGGGCCGCAGAGCACTGGCTTACCCAACGCCGCAGGCTCCAGTACGTTATGACCGCCCAGCGGTACCAAACTACCGCCAACATAGGCCACATGCCCTGCTGCATACAGCGTTGCCAGCTCACCTAGCGTATCCCCCAGGTAAACCTGCGTTTGTGGCGTCACGGCCTGCTGCTGGCTGCGACGGCTGAGTGCCCAGCTGCCTTGGGCACACAGCTTGGCCACTTCGTCAAAACGCTGCGGGTGTCGCGGCACCAATACCAATAACGCTGTTGGAAAGCGCTTCAATAGCTGACGGTGAGCCTCCAAGAGCAGTGCTTCTTCCCCGTCGCGGGTGGAACCTGCCACCCACACTGGGCGAGCGCCCCAGGCTTGAAGTAAGTACTTACTTTCTTCCAGAGCCTTTTCCTGAGAAGGCACCTCAAATTTTAACGATCCAACAACATGAGTTACTGCTGCGCGGCAACCCAGTGCCTGAAAGCGCTCAGCATCTTGGGCAGATTTAGCAGCCAGCCATGTGACGTTAGCTAATGCACTCGCCATTAACGAACGCAAGCGCTGATAGCGTGCAAAGGCTCGTGGCGATAACCGCCCATTGACGACCGCGACAGGCACTGCTTGTTGGTGGCAAGCGTGCAACAGGTTGGGCCACAGTTCGGTTTCAAACAGAATGGCAAGAGTGGGCTGCACGCGGGTAATAAAACGCTTGGCCGCTCCCGGAAAATCCAAAGGGAGGAAGCAGTGAGCAAGCCTTACTTGATCCGGCGCGGCTTGCTCACCGATGAGTGTTTGAACCTGCTGAGCACCCGTCGCGGTCATTGTGGTCAACAACAGGCTGTGCTGAGGGTAACGCGCCAGCAAACCCTCTATTAGGGGACGGGCAGCGCGCACTTCCCCCACCGAGGCACAGTGCAACCAAATTCGCGGCCCAGGGGGAAGCTTACCCAAACGCATACCAAGCCGCTGCAAGCGCGAGTAAGTAAGTACTTGCTCACGCCAGATGCGCCAGCCAATCAGCGGCGACAACATATAAAGCACCGCTGAATAAACAAGCCGAGGCCAAATCGGCGACGCCATTAGCCCTCGCGATCCAGGATGGAGCTAATCATTGCGGTGGTCGATACGCCATCTTCAAAGCCAAGTACTTTTACATCGCCGCCGTTGGCGATAACGGCCTCCCCTCCTGCAATATCTTCAGGGCGGTAATCGCCACCTTTCACCAAAATATCCGGTAAAACGGCTTCAATTAGCGCTTGGGGAGTATCATCATTAAATGGCACGACCCAATCGACAGCGCCTAACCCAGCCAGGACTTGCATGCGGCGGTTAAGCGGGTTGATTGGCCGTTTAGGGCCTTTCAAACGGCCAATAGAGGCATCATCATTCACCGCAACGATGAGGCGATCCCCCAGGCGTTTGGCTTGTTCCAAGTAGGCCACGTGTCCTGCATGAAGAATATCAAAGCAGCCATTGGTCATCACCACGCGCTCGCCACGCAGCTGGGCAGCCCGCACGGCGTCGACCAGCGGGACTTGGTCAATCACCCCAAATTCAGCCAGCTTGTCGCCGTGTAGCGCGGTGTAGAGCTCGGCTATCGAGAGCGTCGCCGTTCCC
>NZ_JABUZF010000131.1:21046-49386 GCF_014897885.1 Halomonas sp. 3D7M
CAATGCATGGCCTGATGCCAGCGCGAGCCCCATCAGGCCAATCACGGTATCGCCTGCACCAGTTACGTCGAACACTTCCTGGGCGCGGGTGGGTAAATGGAGCGGTGCGAGGCCTTCACGAATAAGCGTCATACCTTTTTCGCTGCGAGTGATCAGCAGCGCTTCTAACTCAAGCTCGGCGCGCAACGCTTCTCCGCGCTGGGCAAGAACATCGTCGTTGGCACAGTGACCAACCACCGCTTCAAACTCGGTTAAGTTAGGCGTAATTAAACTCGCCCCACGATATTTACTAAAATCTTGGCCTTTCGGATCGACCAGCACTCGCTTGCCGAAAGCACGCGCCATCTGAATCAGCGACTCGACCTGGTTAAGCGTTCCTTTACCGTAGTCAGAAAGAATCATCACATCGCAATCAGGCAGCGCTTTTTCGACCTGCTCCAGCAGAGCAGTGGTATCGACACCATCAAGGCGCTGCTCAAAATCCAGCCGCAGTAGCTGTTGATTACGACTCATCACACGCAGCTTGGTAATCGTTGGTATCTCTGGGCTTCGCTGAAAGTAAGTACTCACATTCGACGATGCCAAACGCGACGTCAACAGCTCGGCGTTCTCATCCTCTCCCACCACACCTGCCAGGGCGACGTGGCCGCCTAGAGAGGCCACATTCAGTGCCACGTTCGCTGCGCCCCCGGGACGATCATCAGCATCTTCGACACGCACCACCGGCACCGGCGCTTCGGGTGAAATACGCGACGTGCCACCATGCCAGTAGCGGTCGAGCATCACATCCCCCACCACCAATACGCGGGCATGTTCCAGGGCGGTTAAATCAACTCTCATCCAAAGGTCCTGTTGTTGGCGGCACTGCGGTATACGCCAGCAGCGCGTCTAGCTTAGCAATCACGTCGTCGGCTTTGATCAAATCCATGGCATCCGCATGGCGTACTCGCTGTCCCCAGCTAACCTCATCGACGGATTTATTCAGATACGTACGAACCGCTTTGGGATAAGCATTGACTGCAAAATCCCGCCAACAATAAGGCGCGGCACGCTGAGGATTGGTGGTCGCATAGAGACCAAGTGTGGGCGTGCCCATGGCATTCCCCATATGCGCCGGCCCCGTGTCGGGGGCAATGACCGCACGGGCATTGTCAATCAACGCCAGTACGCCTTTGAGCGATGTACCACCGATAGCATTAATAACGCTATCCGGTTGGCATAGCGCCTCAATTTGATCGCCGATTTCTCGCTCTAATGAACTCCCCCCACCGGTCAGCACGCTCTTCAGACCATGGTGTACCCAAGCATGTTCAATTACGCTGGCATAGCCTTCCACTGACCAATTGCGGAAATTGCGCAGCCGTGCGTTGCTGCAAGGATTAATGACCAAATATGGCGTATCGCCACTGACCCCTCGGGCTTCTTCATAGGCCAGCGGTGGTACGGCCAGATTCCACTCCAATCGATCATCTTCTACGCCGAGCAAGCGAGCGAAGTCCATAAACGACTCCAACACATGGGCGTTAGAATGTGGCGCAAGCTGATGCTGTGTAAACCAATGCTGAGCGTCTTTGGCGCGCGACTTATCATAGCCCACGCGTACATTGGCCTTGAGGCCAAGCGAAAGCACGCTGGCGCGTATCGCTTGCTGCATGTGCAGCAGTACATCAAAGCGAGTATCGGAAAGCTCTTTCCACAGGGCACGCATGCCCGCAAGACCGGTGGACTTGTCATAGACAACAAACTCGACCCCAGAAAGCCCCGCCAGTAAACTGTGCTCCCCCTTGCCGATTATCCAGGTAATGCGAGCGTGCGGCCATTGGCGCTGTAACGCACGCACCGTGGGCACAAGATTGCACACATCTCCCAACGCGGAGAGGCGCAAAATGGCAATATGGTTAGGTTGAGCAGGCAGAGAGGGCTTCATGCGCTTAGCGGCACTCCGGCAAAGAAATTGGCTGATTTTACATGATGTAGACAGTTTAAGTGACGCTGCCACGTCACACCAACTGTCGCAACATGGATCTCAACAACGATCGCAACAACGGTCTCAAGGGCAGTCACACCCACTTCATCCTGATCTATTCCATCAGGCCTATTGGCGTGAGCGTAATTTAATCGTCGGGGAAGCACCAGGAAGGGGTAGCAGTTTCTTCTTAAAGGCCAGTGATTCAGAGCAGTGGGTATTGCGTCCTTATCGCCGCGGTGGATTGATCGCCAAGCTAAGCGAGAAACGCTATCTATGGCTGGGTGAAGAGCGCACCCGTGCGTTTCGCGAGTTGCGCTTAAACGCTGCGCTGTATGACCAGGGGCTGCCAGTGCCACGCCCCGTTGCCTGCTGTGTTATGCGTTACGGCCCTACGTATGAAGCGGCGCTCATCACCGTTAGGATTCCAGGCGCTCAGGCGCTGGCTAGCTTATTGGCGGCAGGGGAAGCAGATGAGGCGTTACTTCAGCGCGTTGGCGCAATGATCAAGCGCTTCCATCAAGCAGGCCTTGATCATGTTGATCTAAATGCGCGCAATATCTTGATCGACCCCCATGGCGAACCTTGGCTGATTGATCTGGACCGCTGCCGCCAACGGCCACCAGGTAAGTGGCAGGAACACAATATAAACCGCCTAGCAAGGTCACTAAAAAAATTCCATTGCCATAGTGTGCTGCCTAGCATATTAAAAGGTTATAACCGTTAACCTTTATTTTTCAGCGCCAACATCACACGCGAGGATTTTCGATACGCAGTTTATTAGCTCATCAGGAGTAATTGATGAAAGGTCTGCTTGTGATGAAACATAACCACTGTTATCTCTTTCAAGAAACCATTCAGGCAAATATTCTTTAAAAACAACAACTTGATTTACTCCCATTATATGGGCGACATGCGAGGGGCCACAATCGTTACTGACAAATAGCTTGCAACCATTTACCAATCTAAAAAGAGTAGTTACATCAGGACTATGAATAACAGAAAACCCTTCTTGCTCAAGGATGTTCTTTTCCTCTTCTTCTTTAGGTCCTGTGAGAAAAACAATCTTCTCTGATCTTAACTCAGAAATCTTTCTTGCTAGCTGAATATAATTAGCAAGCGACCATTTTTTTTCTTCGCCCCCAGCACCAGGAGCAAGCACAACTTTATTGTTTAATACTTCATCAGACTCAATCTGTTTTTTCAAACAGGGAGTAATATCTAATGTTGATGATATCTCTAGCAGTGACAAGAAAAGGTCTGCCCTGTAGGTAGTTACATCAAGAGGTACCGAGTGTGTATAAAACGCTCCAAATTTTTTAAATCCTATTCTATAAGGAATTCGCAGCTTCAACATTTGCAGAGAAGTCCCAATACTAGAGGGACGCAAGTTAAAACCAATATCGAAATTATATTTCCTACTTAAGCTGGTGGTGCTAAAGCCGTCAATCACTTCAAGCTCGTTTAAAAAACCCGCTTCAACTAGGAAGTCTGCCCCTGAATTTTTAGAGATACCCACCAATTTAGCATTTGGATACCTTTCCTTAACAGCGACTAAAAAAGGAATATGAACTACATATGCACCAAAAAAAGGCCTATTATGTAAAAATATAGCGATGCATTTAACTTTTAAAAAGTCGTTCATTTAAAAACAATTCCCTTATAGACATCGAGATAACTTTCAGCCATTTTTTCTTTACTATAAAGCTCTAAAAGAAGACGTGCATTCTCAACAGAAGACTCTCTCATCGGTTTATTTTTTGCTAGCTTTATTATCCAACTCTCGACTTCTTCACTACTTCCTGGTGTTACTAGAAAACCTGTTTCACCATGCTTAATTAAATCAGGAATGCCGCCAACATTACTAGCAACAATAGGCACGTTTGCATCCATAACATCTAAAAGAACTGAGCCTAGACCTTCGTTGCGAGACGGAAAAACAAACAGATCCAGCGCTGGAATAAAATCACCAATATTAGGCTTAAAGCCAGCCCATACAACATTTTTTAAGTGACTGCTTTCCAAGCGAAGCTCTTCCTCGTCTTCACCTCGGCCAAAAAAAACGCACAGCACTTCGGGATAGCTATGCTGTAATCGTTCTGCAGCTTCAAGTAGTACCCGCTGACCTTTGTGACGATCAACTAATGCACCTATATGGCCGACAATAAAGCGGCCTGGATAGCTGGCACGAAAGCGAGCAGCAACTTGGGCGTCCGCGGTAAATCCCGTCATCGCACTCGGAATCGTCAATACTTCACTCTTATTCCAGTGTGATAGCTGCTGCCGAATAATCGATGAAATAGCGACACAACGATCTGCATTACGATAGAACAGTCGATTCACCCATTTATCTTTAATGGGTGTATCCACTCGGCGAGTCACCACATAGGGTGTACCGTATATACGCTTATGCAACCACGCCCAGTGTACCGCTTTAGCTTCATGAGCATGCACTAGCGATGCACGGCCGGCTTGCCTATGCCCAGCCATCTGCTGGTTAGCATCCACGAATCTTAAGTTCTCAATGCATTGAAGCTCATTACGCAATGGAGAATCTTTTCTGCATACCAGCGTTTGCTGACCTACATGCCGTTGCAAGGCTTGAATTAGCAGCGCTGTCTGGCGTTCTCCACCGCGAAAACCTTTGGCAAGGTTAACGTGAATAATATGCAAATTGCCCTCATACAAATCGTTGCCATCACCCTGGTATAGTACTGTATCTACCAACCACCAGAGCAGGGTGTGAATAAATGTCTATGGATGTGAGCGTCGTTATCATTACTCGCAATGCGGCCGCGACACTTAGCCGAACACTAGACGCCTTGACGTGCTATGACGATGTCGTGGTATATGACAACGGCTCCACAGACGACACATGTAGCATTGTACAAGCCTACTCCAATACAACATTACACCATGGTGAATTTTTAGGCTTTGGCCCTACCAAGCGTGCTGCCGTATCGTTAGCAAAATATGACTGGATCTTCTCAATAGATGCTGACGAAGCGCCAACAAAAGAGCTTAACGCTGCGATTAATGACTGGGTAACTACTGCAACACCTCAGCAGGCTGGCAAAATATTGCGCGAAAACTGGATGCTGGGTAAACCCGTTCACCACTCTGGCTGGGGAAATGACTGGTTAATTCGACTGTTTAACCGTAACACAGGTAACTTTAATGATGCCGCTGTTCATGAGTCAGTAAGCTTAGAAAAAAATACAGAAGTTTCTCAGCTTAATGGAAAAATTGAACATCTTGCCGTTAACGACCTCGCTCAGTTTCTTGATAAGATAAATCGCTATTCAGACCTGCGCGCATCATCAAAAAAACTCAAGCACTATCCTTTTGCGCTGATATTTCTCAAAGCACTTTACGCATTTATACGCACTTATTTTTTCCGCCTCGGCATACTGGATGGCTGGCGTGGGCTGACTATATCTGTGGCTAATGCAAATGGCGTTTTTTGGAAATATGCCAAAAATAATGTTAATAACCGCCTATAATACGCTGTAAATTTTCTATTACGACGTGTTGATATCACTAAAGATATCTCTACTACCGGGCAGTCTCTCACCTGATCTTGTGATCAATATGCGTCCGTATTTCTTTACTCTATCAACACTCGTTTCGGGAGACGCATGCCAGCACTAAGGTCACTCAAACTTACTCCATGGTTGCCACTGCTCGTAATCGGCATCTGTCTTGGCTATGCCCTCACCGTGCTTACTCGGCTACCTTGGTGGACACTATTTTTCACAGCCGCTGTATGGCTAGGTTGTGGCATCAAGTTGCGCTGGGGAGCACCGCAAAACGCCCGCTACCGCACGATGTGGCCTTGGTCGCTGGCACCGCTCAGCTTACTAGGCATTTATGTCTACTTAGCTGATAGCTTTGGCAATGTTGATTTAGGTGCGGTGTTTTTCCACCTTCAGGCGGGCATGGCCGAACATGGCGGTGCTGAAAAAATGATCACTGCCGTTATTTACACAGTGAGCGTCATCGCAGTGCTGGCATCCGTTACCTGGATCACGCGGCATGATCAGCGATGGCGGCTCACTGAACGCTTCGTTGCCCTCCTCTTATTGGCCGCAAATCCAATGCTTTACGGTTTAGGGCAGCGCAGCGCAGCCATTGTAACGGACGATGGTGCCTGGCTAGACCGCCGTTACGTGCCGCCGCCCACGGACGATCAAGCTAATACGCCTAACCTGCTGGTCATGTACCTGGAAAGCATTGAGCGTACGTATCGCAATGAGCTATTTGGTGATGCTTATGCTGACTTAACCGCGTTAGGCGAACGCGGGCTGGTCTTTGAAGGTATCCAGCAAATGGAAAATACCGGCTGGACCATGGCAGGCATGATTGCTAGCCAGTGTGGTGTGCCGCTGATGCCTGCGGGACTTTTGCACGACAGCCAGTTCGAGCCGCTTTCCAAAGTAGTTCCCGGCGTCGATTGCCTGGGTGATGTGCTAGCGGCTCAAGGCTATCGACTTAGCTATTTGGGTGGAGCGAGTGCTCAGTTTGCTGGTAAAGGGCTTTTCTATCGCGGCCATCAGTTTGATACGGTAAAAGGCAAGGAAGAGCTGTCAGCGGAACTCAAGGACCCAGAGTACCTAAATAGCTGGGGTCTATACGATGATACGCTTTACGATTTTACGGTGGATGAGATTCGTCGTTTAAGTGAACAAGATGGCGGCCCATGGGCAGTGGTGAATCTCAGCATTGCTGGTCACGCCCCTAATGGCTTTCCCTCCCAGACATGCATAGACCGTCAGGGCGAATTCGATGGTCAAGATATCTTATATTCGGTGAAATGTTCAGCGAGCCAGGCACGTGACCTTATTGAGCGTCTTGAACAAGAAGGCCTGCTCGAAAATACATTGGTTGTCGTGCTCAGCGACCACCTCACGATGCGAGTGTCGGTTTGGGATCAACTGACAACACTAGACCGAGACAATACGCTGATCATGCTGGGCGAAGGTATCTCACCGCTGACAGTCCATCGGGGGGCGACAATGTTAGACGTATTCCCGACTATTTTGGACGCAATGGGCCTACCGCTTAGCGATAACCGTGCAGGGCTCGGGGCATCTCTACTTAGCAGTCAACCAACGCTGGTTGAAACGCATGGGCTTGAGGTGCTTAACGAGCGGCTCCGGGAAGAGACCGCCTTACAGCACCGTCTTTGGGAAGGACTGACCCCTCAACGGCGCGAACCTCAAGAAAGCGCCGACCAACAAGTCATAGAAACGCCTGCTGATCAGGCTGATGAAGTCGAGATTATGCGCTAACGTTAGCGCCGTTAGCACGCTGACTATCGACACTCATCGCTCGGTACACTTGCTCCACGCCTAAATCATTCAGACAGTTGGTATGCCCCAGCGGGCAGGTACGCTTAAAGCAAGGTGAGCAGGAAAGCGCCAAATAGTGAATGGCAGCATTGTCGGTTAAGGGTGGGGTATATCTAGGCGATGAAGAGCCGTACAGAGCGTGAATGCGCACGCCTACCGCGGCGGCAACGTGCATTAAGCCTGAATCGTTGGTGACCACCTGACGGCAGTCTGCCAATAGATCTACCGCATCCGCCAATTGGGTTTTGCCGCATAAGTTATGCGCATGGGGCAACCCTTTCACAATGCTATCTCCGGCGGCATGATCTTTCGGCCCGCCAAACACACGCACCTCAAATCCATCCTTAACCAGTCGCACCGCTAACGCATGGAAATAGCCTAACGGCCACTGCTTAGCGGGCCCGTACTCCGCTCCGGGCATCATACCGATGGCTGGACGCGACGATAGCGCATGAGTAAGACGTAAATTGACCAAGTTATTTCGATCAATCGTTAAACGCGGTGTCGGAATCTCAAATTCGCCTTGTATGGCTTCTTCCAGCGGCAGGCCCAGAGAAACAAACCGCTTAACCGTTTGATCCAACACCTGCTTATCCAACTTGCGGCGCTCTTTCAATAAGCCGTAACGGTGTTCACCCAAAAAACCGATGCGCTCGGGAATACGTGCCATAAAGGGCACCAGCGCCGCTTTCCAGGAGCGTGGCAGAACAATGGCACGATCAAAGCGTCCTCGTAAACGGGCAGCCAGCTCACGGCGGCTGGCTAGGCCAAATTCACCATGCCCTACTGCCAATGGAAGCACCTCGTCTACCTCAGGCATACGCTCCAAAATAGGCTGTGACCATGCCGGAGCGACCACCCCCAGGGTTGCCCCTGGGTTACGGTCTTTCAAGGTCATAAACAGGCTTTGCGCCATCACCATATCGCCAACCCACGAAGGGCCGACCACCAATATGCGCTTGGCAGAATTAGCCATTTAGCCACTCCAAGTAGGCTTTCACACCCTGGGCAACGGTTTTGAACTCAACATCGCAACCAGAGGCACGCAGATTGCTGATATCTGCACGCGTGTAACTTTGATAGCGGCCTTTTAGTTCTTCAGGGAAAGGTATGTAGTCAATTTCACCCTGACCATAAAAATCGATTACAGACTCGCCAATAGCTTTGAAAGGCTCGGCTCGCCCAGTGCCCAAATTAAAAATACCGGACGCATGAGGGTTATCTAAAAACCACAGGTTGACAGCGACCACATCGCCAACGAAAACAAAGTCGCGACTCTGCATTCCCGCCTCATAACCGCCGTAAGCCCCAAACAGCTTTAACGTTTCCCCATTGCGAATTTGTAAATGGTTATGGTAGGCGACACTCGCCATCTTGCCCTTATGCTGTTCACGGGGACCATAAACATTGAAATAGCGAAAGCCAACCACTTGTGTCGTCAACTCATCCCAGCGAGAGCGCACGTGCTGATCAAACAACAGCTTAGAGTAGCCATAGACGTTGAGCGGTTTTTCGTGCTCAGGCGCCTCTTTAAACACCTCACTACCGCCGTAAGTAGCCGCCGATGAAGCGTATAGAAATGGAATGCCGAGCGCTTCACAGTAGTTAAGCAGCACTTTTGAGTACTCGAAGTTATTCTCCATCATGTAGTGCCCATCCCACTCCGTCGTATCGGAGCACGCACCCTCATGGAAAATAGCATCAATGGTCGGCAAATCGACTGACTCACCTCGCAATGCCGCCTTAATCCGCGCTAGAAAATCATCTTTATCCAGATAATCGGCCAACGTGCAGTCAGCTAAATTGACGAACTTAGTGCCGTCACGCAGGTCATCAACCACCATCACATCATCGCGGCCACGAGCGTTCAGCGCTTTGACAATATTGGCACCGATAAAACCAGCCCCGCCTGTTACAACGATCATCTCGTTCTCCTCACCAAAAACAGCTCTGTTGGCTAACGTGCCTATAACCCATCTCTCTGTGATTGTATACTTGACGGCCTATGAATTCATGGCCAACGGTGCTTTCCGCGATGAGTGTCTCGACAAACCAATCGACACCCGATGTGTCGACCTTTCAAGGCTTGATCCTTGCTCTGCAACAATACTGGGCAGAACAGGGCTGTGTCATTCTCCAACCTCTCGATATGGAAGTCGGCGCGGGCACCTTCCACCCTGCCACCTTCCTACGGGCAATTGGTCCAGAAACCTGGAACGCGGCCTATGTGCAGCCTTCCCGCCGTCCAACAGACGGCCGCTACGGTGAAAACCCCAACCGCCTACAGCACTATTACCAGTTTCAGGTGGTAATGAAGCCATCGCCCAGCAATCTTCAGGATCTCTATTTAGGCTCTTTAAAGCGCCTGGGGCTCGATCCTCTCGTCCATGACATACGCTTCGTGGAAGATAACTGGGAATCCCCTACCCTAGGTGCCTGGGGCCTAGGTTGGGAAGTGTGGCTCAACGGTATGGAAGTCACTCAGTTTACTTATTTCCAGCAGGCAGGCGGCATTGAATGCTACCCCGTTACTGGTGAGCTCACCTACGGGCTTGAGCGTATCGCCATGTACCTGCAAAACGTCGATAGCGTATATGACCTGGTATGGGCCATTGCCCCCGACGGCAGCAAGGTCAGCTACGGCGATGTTTATCTTCAGAATGAGCGTGAGCAGTCGGCGTATAATTTTGAGCATGCTGACGTTGATCAGCTATTTGCCGCCTTTGACCACCAGGAAAAAGAGTGCAGTAAGCTCCTGGTAGCCAACCTGCCGCTGCCTGCCTATGAGCAGGTTCTGAAAGCGTCCCATACGTTTAACCTGTTAGATGCTCGTCATGCGATTTCCGTGACCGAACGTCAGCGCTTTATTCTGCGCGTTCGCACCATGGCGCGGGATGTCGCCACTGCCTATTTTGAGTCTCGTAAAGCAGAAGGATTCCCAATGGCGCCCGAAGCCCTACGCCGCGAACTACTAGCCGACCAGGGAGACGCATAATGGCTGTTGATACGCTTCTATTAGAACTAGGTGCCGAAGAGCTTCCCCCCGCTGCGCTAGATACACTTTCCGATGCATTTGCTGCTGGCATCGAAAAAGGCCTGCAAGAAGCCGAGATTTCCTTTCAAAGCATCGCTGCTTACGCGACCCCGCGCCGTTTAGCAGTACAGGTTAGCGGGCTTGCAGACAAGCAGCCTGACCGTGAGATTGAGCGTCGTGGTCCTGCCCTAGCCGCTGCATTCAAGGACGGCGTGCCCACCAAAGCAGCCGAAGGCTTCGCGCGTTCTTGCGGCGTCAGCGTTGATGAGCTGATTCACCTAGAAACCGATAAAGGTACTTGGCTTGGTTTCCGCGAACAGCAGCAAGGCGAGACGGTACAGGCGCTGCTGCCAGAGATGGTTCGCAAAACGCTACAATCGCTACCGGTACCTAAGAATATGCGCTGGGGTTCGTCACGCGTTGAGTTCTCCCGCCCAGTTCACTGGCTAGTTGCCCTGTATGGCAGCGACGTCATTGCCGCAGAAGCGCTTGGCCTTCAGGCCAGCCGTACCACCTTTGGCCACCGCTTCCATGCGCCAGATGCCATACAGCTTGAACATGCCGATGACTACCTAGCCGCACTGGAAAATGCCTACGTCCTAGCCGATCGCCAACGGCGCCGCGAACGTATTCGTGAACAGGTATTAGCTGAAGCAGAGGTTCAAGAAGCCAATGCCGTTATCGACGAAGAGTTGTTGGTAGAAGTCAGCGGACTGGTCGAATGGCCAGTCGCATTAACCGGCAGCTTCGATGAACGCTTTCTGGAAGTGCCCGCCGAGTGCTTAATCTCGTCCATGAAGGCTAACCAAAAGTACTTCCACCTGCTGGATGACCAAGGCAAGCTGAAACCGCTGTTCATTACTATTTCGAACATCGACAGCGCTGATCCGCAACAGGTGATTTCCGGCAATGAAAAGGTCATTCGTCCACGCCTGGCCGATGCGGCCTTCTTCTACGAAACTGACCGGAAGCGTACTCTCGCCTCACGTATTCCTCAGTTGGAAAGCGTGGTATTCCAACAACAGTTAGGCACCTTGGCTGACAAAGCACGTCGTAGCACAGCGATAGCAACGTATATTGCCGAGCACATTAATGCAGATGTGAGCCACGCCCAGCGCGCAGTGGCACTGGCCAAGTGCGATTTGGTCACCGAGATGGTGCTCGAGTTCCCAGAACTTCAGGGCATTATGGGCCGCTATTATGCCGAACAGGATGGTGAGCCAGCTGAGGTTGCTCAGGCATTAGAAGAGCAGTATCTACCTCGCTTTGCCAGTGACGACATTCCACAAAGCCTTGCAGGCCAAGCGCTAGCATTGGCTGACCGTCTAGATACCCTGGTTGGCATCTTTGGTATTGGCCAGCGCCCAACCGGCGCAAAGGATCCGTTTGCCCTACGCCGTGCCTCTATTGGTGTGCTTAACATCCTGGTCAAAGGTCAGCTTAATTTAGATCTTCGCGAGCTACTCAGCGTAGCCGCAGAACAGCACCAAGGCCTGCCTAAGGCGGAAGGCTTGGTGGAAGACGTATTGACCTACATGCTGGACCGCTTCCGCGCCTGGGGCCAAGAAGAAGGTATTAGTGCTGAAATGTACTTGGCGGTACGCGCTCGCCCAGTAACTAAACCGCTGGATTTTGCTCGCCGCTTGCGTGCCGTTAAAGCCTTTGCACAGCGGGAAGAAGCCGCTGCTTTGGCTGCCGCGAACAAGCGGGTTTCTAATATCCTTAGCAAGCAGGAACACAACGGTAGTACCCAGGTTGATCAGAGCCTACTTCAGGAAGAGGCTGAGAAGACGCTGTTCAATGCAGTAACAGCCAGTCAGCAGCAAGTAGCCCCGTTATTTTCAGCCGGCGACTACCAGCAGGCACTAGATGCGCTGGCAACACTACGTGAACCTGTCGATGCTTTCTTCGATCAGGTAATGGTCATGGCCGATGACGACGCTGTCCGCCATAACCGCTTGGCACTGCTTGCCAGTCTGCAAGCACTGTTCCTTGAAGTGGCAGATATTTCCCAGCTACCACAATAAGTCTCGGTGCCGATATCGGTTCACCCAGATAACAACAGCAAGCCCGGCTTCTATTAAGCCGGGCTTTTTTCGCTCATCACATTTGTCTCGCCTCTTCCCCTCAGACTAAACTCAGGGTTACGGCCGACTAAGTGTTTCACGTGAAACACCCGCCCAATGACTAAGTGTCCATTACTCTAGTAGAAAACAGTAATGTGCGAATAAGGAACTCTATGATCTCGGCTAACCAACTGGTGATACTTGATCGTGATGGCGTCATTAATCACGACTCTGATGCTTATATTAAGTCACTTGACGAATGGGTGCCCTACCCTTCAGCGATCGATGCGATTGCACAGCTAACTCAGGCAGGATATACCGTGGCAATAGCGACCAATCAGTCGGGTATTGCACGGGGCTATTATGATGAGGCAACGCTCCATTCAATGCATGAGCGCTTAACGGCGCTGGTTGAAGCGAAAGGTGGACGTATTGCCCATATTGCTTACTGCCCTCACGGCCCCGGTGATCAATGCGCTTGTCGAAAACCCTTGCCAGGATTGCTTTTGCAAATTCAGCAGCAATTAGCAATGAAGAGCCTCACCGGTAGTTGGATGGTCGGCGATAGCCTACGAGACCTCAAAGCGGGTGAAGCAGTGGGATGTCGTTCAGTGCTGGTCAGAACAGGTAAAGGGGAGAAAACGCTAGCCAGTCATACTAATCTTGAAAATACGCTTGTTTATCCAGATCTAGCTGCATTTGCAGATTGGCTATGCCAACAGCAGTAATG
Source organism: Halomonas sp. 3D7M (assembly GCF_014897885.1). Classification (NCBI taxonomy): domain Bacteria; kingdom Pseudomonadati; phylum Pseudomonadota; class Gammaproteobacteria; order Oceanospirillales; family Halomonadaceae; genus Halomonas; species Halomonas sp. 3D7M. Next base: position 34,194 of record NZ_JABUZF010000131.1, read on the forward strand.
GCGTTTCTTCCTTCCGTCCCCTCCCCCTCTCTACTCTAGCCACGCAAAAAAACGCCGCTCCCATTTAATTAGGCGCGGCGTTTTAGTTTTCATCTGACTGCGTTTATTAGTGCCTATCGCACTGTTTCACGTGAAACACACGCTGATAAACACATCAGACATCGAGATTAGCAACTAGCGCATTCGTCTCGATAAAATCACGGCGAGGCTCAACTTCATCCCCCATTAAGGTGTTGAACATCATATCGGCAGCAACCGCATCTTCAATGGTTACTCGCAGCATACGACGGCTGTCGGGATCCATGGTGGTTTCCCACAGCTGATCGGGGTTCATTTCCCCCAGACCTTTATAGCGCTGAAAAGAGAGCCCACGCTGCCCCTCTTGCATCAACCAAGCCAGCACTTCGGAGAAATGCGTAACAGGCTTCTGACGCTCGCCACGGGCAATGTAAGCTCCCTCTTCAAGCAACCCATTTAACGTCTCACCAAGGCCCGTAATGGCCCGATAATCAGTGCTCTCAAAGAAGTCCAGTCCCCACACATACTCAGTTGTAACGCCGTGGGCAATCAAAGACACCGCTGGCAAGTGCAAACCGCGCTCGCTATCTTCCTGCAGATAGAACTGGTAACGCGGTCCACCTTCATAGGCCACCATGTCATCCATTGCTTTCTGTAGCTCAGCAATCCAATTTTCCATGGTGACACGGTCTTTAAGACTGACTTCGCCTTGAAGCGCCGTTGTATGCACAGCCTGCTTGAGCACTGCGATAGGATATACCCGCGCAAGGCGATCAATCCGCTTCATCACATTTCGGTACTGAGTAACCAGTGCTTCTAGTTGCGAACCAGTAATGCCAGGCGCATCAGCATTGACATATAACCCTGCCCCATCTAGTGCTGTGGTAGTCAGGTAGTCAGTCATTGCCTGTTCATCTTTCAGGTAGAGCTCTTGCTTACCCCGCTTAATTTTATAAAGAGGAGGCTGAGCAATAAAGATGTGACCACGCTCAATCAATTCAGGCATCTGACGGAAAAAGAACGTTAGCAGCAACGTGCGAATGTGCGAACCGTCAACGTCAGCATCCGTCATAATAATGACCGAATGGTAACGTAGCTTATCGGGATTAAACTCTTCGCGACCAATGCCACAGCCTAACGCTGTAATCAGCGTGCCGACTTCTGCTGAAGACAGCATCTTATCGAAGCGCGCTTTTTCGACGTTTAGTATCTTGCCTTTCAGCGGCAAAATTGCTTGGGTACGGCGGTCACGCCCCTGCTTAGCACTGCCACCAGCCGAGTCGCCCTCCACCAGATAAAGTTCTGATTGGCTTGGGTCTTTCTCTTGGCAGTCTGCAAGCTTTCCAGGTAGCCCAGCGATATCGAGCGCACCCTTACGGCGAGTCATATCCCGTGCTTTACGAGCGGCTTCCCGCGCCCGTGCAGCGTCTAGCATCTTGTTAACGATCGATTTAGCTTCGTTAGGCTTTTCGATCAGATAGTCAGCAAATAGCCGCCCCATTTCTTGCTCAACCGCCGTTTTAACCTCACTGGAAACCAGCTTGTCTTTGGTTTGAGACGAGAATTTAGGGTCGGGAACTTTAACCGAGATAATCGCGGTCAAGCCTTCACGAGCATCGTCGCCCGACGTATTGACCTTGGATTTTTTCAGTAGCCCCTGAGCTTCGATATAGTGGTTAAGCGTTCGCGTAAGCGCGGCACGAAAACCCGCTAAGTGAGTTCCACCATCTCGCTGAGGAATATTATTGGTGTAGCAAAAAATGTTTTCAGTGAAGGCCTCGCTCCACTGCATCGCCACTTCTACTTCAACGCCATCTTCTCGCACTGCATTGAAATGGAAGACAGGGTTCAGAACTGTTTTATTTTTATTCAGGTGGTCAACAAATGCTTTCAAGCCACCTTCATAATGAAACAGTTCCTCTTTGCCGCTGCGCTCATCCATTAAACGGATAGCAACGCCTGAGTTCAAAAATGAAAGTTCACGTAGGCGCTTGGCGAGAATATCGTAGTGAAATTCGATATTCGCAAAGGTATTCGGTGACGGGCGAAAATGTACACGAGTGCCACTTTTTTCCGTTTTACCGACAACACCTAGAGGCGCTTGAGGTACACCGTGGTGATAGACCTGCTCAAACACTTCCCCTTGACGCCAGATGGTTAGCCGCAATTCTTCCGAAAGCGCGTTAACAACCGACACCCCTACACCGTGTAGACCGCCTGATACTTTATATGAATTATCATCGAACTTACCGCCAGCGTGCAGCACTGTCATGATAACTTCTGCGGCTGAGACGCCTTCGCCTTCATGTATCTCGGTGGGAACACCACGGCCATTATCACTCACCGTTATTGATTCATCCGGGTGGATAACCACACGAATTTCACTACAGTGACCTGCCAGAGCTTCATCGATGGAGTTATCCACCAGCTCGAAAACCATGTGGTGCAACCCGGTGCCGTCGTCGGTATCGCCGATATACATGCCTGGGCGCTTGCGTACTGCGTCTAGCCCTTTGAGCACCTTAATGCTTGATGAATCGTAAGCCTGCTCGCTCATTGACCACTCCGTCGTGAAGTCTGTCTCGTTCCGTGTCGCCTACCCGTCCGGCAGTAATTGGCTTAACCCTTGACTGGAGTGTTTCACGTGAAACATCCCGACATCTGTTGAGGGCTCCCATATACCACGAAGCGCGGAGGGTTCGACGCTTGTAATAAATGCCTGACACTGCATCTTTTCAAGCAAATTGCAAAACCGATCTCGGTGCGTACTATCTAGCTCCGCTGGTAAATCGTCGATTAAGTAGATGCAGTGTCGTTGTGTGGTACTTTCCAGAAGCCGCCCCTGGGCAAGCTTTAATGCACTAACCACCAGCTTTTGCTGGCCTCTGGAAAGGACTTCGACAGCAGGCTGCTTGTTTAATCTGATTCGCAAGTCTGCTCGCTGCGGCCCCTGCTGGGTAAAGCCCATTTGCTGATCCGCGTGACGACTATCCTGCAAAACGTCCGCAAGGGCGCGCTGCTTATCCCAGCCTCTTACATAACGCAGCGTTAAATCGGGTAGAGAAATCAGCTCCTTTAAGGTTTCATCGAATACCGGCAAGAACTCGTTGAACCATGCTTGCCTGAGTGCATCCATCTGCTCCCCCCAGGTAGCTAACTCATACTCCCATACCGCTATTTCGCTTGGGACTATTCTACCACGCCTAAGGAGCGCATTCCGATGTTTCACCGCGCGGCGCGTTCGCTTCCATGCGTCGAGAAAAGAGTGTTTCACGTGAAACACTCCCCAATCCAAAAACTCTCTGCGACCTGCGGGCGATCCTTCGAGAAGGCGAAAGGCATCTGGATTTATTAGCTGCAACGGCATAGCTTCAACCAATTCGGCCAAGCGGATACCTTTCTCTCCACGCAAACGCAACTCTAGCTCGCGCTGTGCGCGCATTCTCCTCACACCAAGCGTAACCTCAGGGTCCCCCGCTAAACGCCCGTAGAGCGTCATATAGGGCGCCTCAGACTGTATAGCATGTTTAAGCTGGCGAGTCCGGAAAGAGCGACCCATTCCTAAGATATGAATACCTTCCAGCAGGCTAGTTTTACCACTGCCGTTAACGCCGTATATCACATTAATACGGGATGCCGGGCACATCTCAACTGGCGCTAAATTACGCAGCCCCTGAAGATTTAACCGAGACACACTCATTAACGACTGCCAGTAAATAAGACCATAAAACCTGCCATCCTTTAAAACGCGAAAACGGCGCTTCTGCCATCAGAAGCGCCGCCCTCTTTAGCCAGCTATTGCGGCTATAGCCGCATCGGCATAACAACATAAAGCGCATCACCGCCGCCAGGTTCTTCTAACAGCGCACTGCTGTTAGGGTCTGCCAGCGTCATCTGCACTCGATCCTCATCCAGTACCGAAAGCACGTCGACTAAGTAACCTACGTTAAAACCAACTTCCATGGCTCCGCCATTATACTCAACGGCCACATTCTCTTCGGCTTCTTCCTGTTCAGGGTTATTGGCCATTACTTTAAGATTGTTTTCCTCAAGGTACAGCCGCACACCACGATATTTCTCATTCGAGAGAATAGCAGTACGTGAAAGCACCTGACGCAATTCAGCACGCTCAGCGATTAGTACTTTATCGCCATTGCGCGGCACTACACGCTCGTAGTCAGGGAATTTGCCGTCAATCAGCTTAGAGGTAAACGTAAAGTCGCCTGTATGAGCGCGAACATGGGTTGAACCCAGGGTAAGGCTTACCGGTTCATCACTATCGTCCAACAAGCGAGAAAGCTCTAAGATACCTTTCCGCGGTACGATTAGCTTTTGCGCTTGGTCAACCACAATATCGATAGGCCGTGAGCACATAGCTAAGCGGTGCCCATCAGTGGCAACGGTGCGCAACAAATTACTTTGAATTTCGAGCAGCATGCCGTTCAGATAATAGCGTACATCCTGCTGGGCCATTGCAAATGACGTTGACTCAATCAGGTGCTTCAATGTCCCCCTGGGCACACTAAGCTCTTGACTACCATCAGCATCTTCAATATTTGGAAACTCTGCAACGGGCAGCGTCGAAAGCGTAAAGCGCGAACGACCACTGCGCAGTACAGCACGCCCCTCTTCTACCGCCAGCTGAATCTCAGATTGATCAGGCAACGATTTACAGATATCCATCAGCTTACGAGCAGGAACCGTGGCAGCACCCTCTTGATCAACTTGGCTCGCCACGGTACGGCCTACTAGCTCTACTTCTAGGTCGGTACCGGTTAATGCTACCTGATCCCCTTCTACTTGGATCAGTACATTAGAAAGTACTGGTAGCGTTTGGCGCCGTTCGACTACGCCCGCCACCAGAGTCAGCGGGCGAAGCAGCGCCTCTCGGGAAATAGTAAATTTCATCGGTACTCCGGTTTCTATCCTGAAAGGCCCGCAGTGCAGGCCCAAACGATAACGGTTAACTAGTTAGCAGGCGAAGAAGATTCTTGTAATCTTCACGAATATCCGCATTTTCCTCTTGCAGCGCTTTTACCTTGCGGCAAGCGTGCAACACGGTCGTGTGATCACGGCCACCAAAGGCATCGCCTATTTCCGGCAAGCTGTGATTTGTCAGCTCTTTAGCTAACGCCATAGCAACTTGCCTCGGCCGTGCGACGGAACGAGAGCGGCGTTTAGAAAGCAGATCGGCAACTTTAATTTTGTAATATTCAGCAACCGTTCGCTGAATATTATCAACGCCTACCTGCTTATCTTGAAGCGCTAACAGGTCTTTAAGCGATTCGCGAATAAAGTCCTGGGTAATGGTTTTCCCCATGAAATGCGAATCTGCAATCACCTTTTTCAGCGCACCTTCAAGCTCGCGGACGTTTGAGCGAATCTTCTGAGCAATAAAGAAGGCAGCGTCGTGCGGGAGATCAACTTTCGCCTGATCTGCTTTTTTCATTAAAATCGCTACGCGGGTTTCAAGCTCTGGCGGCTCAATAGCCACTGTCAGGCCCCAGCCAAAGCGCGATTTCAGACGCTCCTCCACACCACTAATCTCTTTTGGATAGCGGTCAGAGGTAAGTATCATTTGCTGCCCACCCTCTAATAATGCATTAAAGGTATGGAAGAACTCTTCCTGGGAACGCTCTTTTCCAGCAAAAAACTGAATATCATCAATAAGTAGCGCATCAACGCTGCGATAAAAGCGCTTGAAGTCGTTAATCGCATTTAACTGCAGTGCTTTCACCATATCCGCGACAAAGCGTTCAGAGTGCAGATACACCACACGGGCATTTTCACGGCGGCCAGCCAGGGCGTTACCGACAGCGTGCATCAAGTGTGTTTTACCTAAACCAACGCCACCGTATAAAAACAGCGGGTTATAGGCGCCGCCAGGATTTTCAGAAACCTGACGAGATGCCGCACGAGCGAGCTGGTTCGATTTACCTTCGACAAAGGTATCGAAGGTAAAATTAGGATTAAGACCACTACCATGTTTTAGGCTGCCTTCAACCTGTACCTGGCGCTCATTTCCTCGCCGATTCGGTGACTCTTCCCGCAGTTGATCAATTTCTCGCTCATCAGCAAGGTCTCCCCTTGGCGGCGTATGAACCGCAGGCGATGCTTGCCTTGAGGGAGATGCTGAGACCGGATTACCCAAATCTCTTGGCTGCGGGGCAGGTGCAGCCACACGGCGGCTACCTACCGTCAAACTGACTTTGGGAGGCTTGGATGGCGCAAGTTCTCGCATCAGCTCGCTGATACGCTTTGAATACTTATCACTCACCCAGTCGCGCACAAAGCGATTCGGCGCCAACAAGCGCAGCTCATTGGTCTCTCCTTCTTCTGCCTGCAGCGGACGTATCCAGGTATTGAACTGCTGTGAATTCAGTTCGTCCTGCAGGTAGTCCAGGCACTGTTGCCAAAGCGCGAGTGACACTCATCTCACCATCGGTTGAAAACGGCCGACCATTGTAGCGCCCAACGAGACGGTTATCCACACGCACTAACGCCTCTTTTTGCCCTGTGGACAACTATTCATGAGGCATAGGGAAAAGCTGGTAATGGATCAAGGAAAAAGCTGTTTTGATGGTTTCTATAACCTGTTGAACACACCTAATTAACAGTTTATTTAAGGCTTATCCGAAGGTTATGCACAGATTTTTTATGTTTTTAAGATGTTGATAAAAATGAGCTAAAATAGCTTATCCACAATTAGTATCCCCACTATTAATAACAGTAGGTTTTAAATAACTTCATTAGTAATAGTAGTGTCATGGCAAGAAGCCACGATGGTGATGTACGAAGAGCCTCCATTGCCTTTTTAACGCTTTTTATGCAAGGAAAAATTGCACCTGACGCGGGAAGTCTCTACAATTTCCGGTCTTGAATTGAAACTCCCCGGCTAGTTCCTCACTGGACCGGGTCTTTTGGAATTCACTTTCCGTCCTAAACCACGTGGGAATAACGAGTTATGAAACGCACTTTTCAACCCAGCGTTCTCAAGCGCAAGCGCGCGCATGGCTTCCGTGCTCGTATGGCAACCAAAAACGGCCGTGCCGTTATCGCACGCCGCCGCGCCAAAGGCCGCAAGCGTCTGAGCGCCTGATCTCGGATTGCGTGTGCCGCATCAAGGCTTTCCCCGGTGCTTACGTTTGCTAAACGCCGGGGATTTTAGTCACGTGTTTGAACAGGCAGACCTGAAGGTTCATGGCAAAGGTATGATGGCGCTAGCGCGTTTGAGTACCCGGGGACATCCCCGCATTGGACTGGTGGTCAGCAAAAAGAATGTGAAGCTCGCTGTTGATCGCAACCGCTTTAAGCGACTCGTGAGAGAATCTGTTCGCCTCCGCCAAGATCACTTACCCTCTGTGGATATCGTGATACTGGCAAAGCGTGGTGTTCAAGATATTGATAACGAGACGCTGAATCGCCAGCTAAATGGCATGTGGAAACGACTTCAGCGTGACGCACAGGCGGTGTCTGTACCACTCCCGCCTAATGGCGTAACACGTGACGCTTGACGCACACCTCGCCGCTCGACCTCGGCCTGCCGCCTGGCAGGCTTTCGTGTGTCATGGGTCGAGTAAATGACACTGCGCCATTAGCATGTTCACCACCCATCGGGCAGAACCCTCATGGACGTAAAACGACTTTTATTACTGATTCCACTGGCAGTACTTGCCTACCTATTGGTTGTACAGTGGAATCAGGATTATGGGCAAATAAGCGTCGATTCGACGCCTGAAATTACCCAAAACAGCAACGGCTCATCCGCCAATAATGTTGGCAGTGATGATTTATCGGTTCCTAGTTCGTCGGCTCCCCAAAATGCCATTAGTGAAGGCATGCCTGGGGAAGCAGAAAGTAACTCGTCTAGTCGAGACTTTATTGCTGTCACTACCGACGTTCTCGACGTACGTATTGACCCACATGGTGGCGATATCGTGTACGCCGCTCTACCGCAGCATAAGCTAACGCAGGATTCAGATCGTAACTACGTGTTGCTTTCTGATAACTCAACGCGTAGCTACGTCGCCCGTTCCGGTCTTCAACTGGACGGCCAGGCTAGCCGCATTGCCTTCACGCCCGAGCGTACCGAGTACCGCTTAGGGAACGATGAAGAGCAGTTAAGTGTTGATTTAACAGCGGAAGTTAACGGCGTTGAGGTTATTAAGCGATTGACGTTTAAGCGCGGCGACTACGCGGTCAACGTTAGTTACTATTTAGCCAACAACACCGAATCACCGATTAGCGCACGCTTTATCGGTCAACTGGCGCGCGATAATAGCCCTGACCCCTCAAGTGGCGTCTCTATGGGTATGAAATCGTATCTTGGTGCAGCCTACTCTACCCCTGACGCGCGGTACGAAAAAATCGACTTCGACGATATTCAAAGCCATAACTTTGAAAATCGTGAGGCGCAAGGTGGCTGGATTGCGATGATCCAACACTACTTCGTATCTGCCTGGGCACCGGCGCAAAATCAGCAAAACCTCTACTATGTCACTACCGATTCACGGGATCGTAATGTCGTAGCGTTTGCTGGCCCCACGAGCAGTGTGGCCGCTGACGGCGAGGCAATGCTAAGCGCAACGCTGTACATGGGGCCCAAGGTTCAAGACTATCTTGAACAAGTCGCTCCCAACCTACGCCTAACCGTAGATTACGGTTGGCTGTGGTTTATCGCTAACCCGCTGTTCTGGTTACTGGATAAGATCCACGACATCGTTGGCAACTGGGGCTGGTCAATTGTACTGCTGACCGTACTCGTGAAACTGGTGCTGTTCCCGCTATCCGCCAAAGCCTACAAGTCAATGGCGCGTATGCGTAAGCTTGGCCCGGAAATGCAGCGTCTCAAAGAGATGTATGGCGATGATCGCCAGAAAATGTCTCAAGAGATGATGAAGTTCTACCAGAAGGAAAAGATCAATCCTCTGGGCGGCTGCTTACCAATTCTGGTGCAAATGCCGGTCTTTATCGCGCTGTATTGGATGCTGCTTGAGTCTGTTGAGCTGCGCCATGCGCCGTTCATGTTCTGGATTCAAGATCTGTCGGTGAAAGATCCGTACTTTATCTTGCCGATTTTGATGGGTATCTCGATGTTTGTTCAGCAAATGCTGAACCCGACACCGCCCGATCCCATGCAGGCGAAGATTATGAAGATGCTACCGATTATCTTCACCTTCTTCTTCCTGTGGTTCCCAGCAGGTCTGGTTATCTACTGGGTCGTCAACAACATCATCTCGGTGGCGCAGCAGTACCTCATTACGCGTAATATTGAGAATGATCCAAACGTCGGCAAAGGGTTGCGAACCAAGTAGCACGCTCCCTTCTCCTACCTCCAGACCCCCGCCCTAGCGGGGGTCTGGCGTTTTAGGATGAACAACGCGACAATCTTCGCCATACACCAACGAGAAGCGCCATGGCCGATCGACTTTACACCCAAGACACCATTACCGCTCTGGCAACTCCTCCTGGCTGCGGCGGTGTTGGCATTATTCGCGTCTCAGGCCCTGCCTGCCACGATATCGCTGCCGCTGTACTTGGCCACTGCCCTTCCCCTCGTTACGCTCACTACGGCCCGTTTTATGCCGCTGAAAGCGTTATTGATGAAGGCATTGCCCTGCTGTTCAACGGACCCCACTCATTTACGGGCGAGGACGTGCTTGAACTGCAAGGACATGGCGGGCCAATCATTATGGATATGCTGCTTGAACGCTGCCTACAGCTTGGCGCACGCCTAGCACGCCCGGGTGAGTTTTCAGAGCGTGCCTTTCTAAACGACAAGTTGGATTTAGCCCAAGCCGAAGCCATTGCCGACCTGATAGACGCCACTTCCCGTTCCGCTGCCGAAAATGCCGTACGTTCGCTACAGGGCGAGTTTTCCCAGCGTATCTCGGCGTTAGTGGAGCGACTCATTGAGTTACGGGTATACGTCGAAGCGGCGATTGATTTCCCTGAGGAGGAAATCGACTTTTTAGCCGATGGCCACGTCGCCAACCGTTTAGACAGCGTTCAGCAAGCGCTGACGGCGGTTCGCAAAGCCGCAGGCCAAGGGGCACTGTTACGCGAAGGAATGAGCGTGGTGATTGCTGGACGACCTAATGCCGGTAAGTCTAGCTTGCTCAACGCACTGACCGAACAAGATACCGCCATTGTCACGGATATTGCCGGCACCACCCGTGACGTGCTGAGGGAATATATTCACATTGATGGCATGCCACTGCATATTATCGACACCGCAGGGCTGCGCGACACCCCCGATGCCGTAGAGAAAATCGGCGTTGCCCGTGCTTGGGAAGAGATCGAAAAAGCCGACCGCGTGCTGCTATTGGTAGATGCCTCCACGACTGATGCGACCGATCCTATGACTATTTGGCCGGAATTTGTCGCCAGGCTCCCTGATCAAACACGCCTGACACTGGTGCGAAATAAAATTGATACCAGCGCCGAACCAGCGGGCATTGATTTATCCACAACCCCACCGACGATCAGACTATCCGCGAAAACTGGCATGGGTGTGGATAACTTAAAAACCCATCTAAAGGACATCATGGGGTTTTCTGCGACGACCGAAGGGCGATTCTCAGCCCGCCGCCGCCATTTAGACGCCCTAGATCGCGCCATGATTGCGCTGGAAACTGGACGCGCCCAACTAGATGGCTACGGAGCCGGGGAATTGCTGGCCGAAGACTTGCGCGATGCTCAGCAGGCGTTAGGCGAAATTACCGGTGAATTCAGCGCTGACGACCTGCTCGGCGAAATCTTTGGCAGTTTTTGTATCGGGAAGTAATCATCTGCTTTGGTCACTAACAGACCAAGCTATTCGCCTACCAGCCACTCTGACCGATAGTCACTTTCCGAGCCTAGCAGCGGCGTAATGTGTGCCATCGCCGCCGCTAGACGCTCATCTAATCCCCAGGGCGGGTTAATCACTAGCATTCCACTACCGTACATGCCATGACTTTGCTCGTTTGGCGTATGGCGTTGAAGCTCGCTGCGCCAAATTTTACGGATGCCACTCTCCCTCAAACCGTTTAGCAGCGAGAGATGGTTGCCTGCTGGTAGCAATGGATACCACACCAGGAGCACTGCATGTCGCGCTTTTGCCAAGCTATAAGTCACCGCATCAACCACCTCTAGATATTCCGCTTTACGTTCGTAGCTAGGGTCAATCAATACGCACAAACGCGGCGTTGCAACCGGTACCAGCTCACTCAAGCCTGCCAGGCCATCCCCATAAATTCGCTGCGCCTGCGGGGAAAGCGATTGGCTGCTTAAGTGCTCATGCTCACCTGGATGAAGCTCAAATAACGTCAGGCGATCTTGCTCACGAAGCGGCTGAGAAAGCCACCAAGGTGAGCCAGGATAATGGGTAAGCTCAGATGCATGGGGCTGGGCAGTTGCCAGCGTGGTTAGCCAACTATTTAGTAAAGGGTCGCTTAGCTGCTCGCTCGCTTTCCACAGCGGCCAAATGCCCTCACGGTATTCTTGAAGCCGCTGAGTCTCTTTGGTGTTAAGTGGATAGAGGCCTCGTCCCGCATGAGTATCTATATATGTAATGGCTGTTTTTTTACGTAATAAATAATCAACCACCGCGTAAAGCGTTAAATGTTTCTGCACATCGGCAAAGTTACCGGCATGGTAAGCGTGTTGGTAAGACAGCATAGTCGCTCGCTAACAGAGAATCGAAAAAAGCCCGCTATGTGAGCATAGCGGGCGTTTATCGGCAATGCCGAGGTTAGCTTATCAATCGTTAGCGTTAACCCTGGCCATTTCCCGTGGGAGTCAAGGTGATTTCAACACGGCGGTTTTGCGCCCGGCCTTGTTCAGAATTATTGCTAGCAACAGGCTGATTGGCCCCGTATCCCATGGTGTTTAATCGAGCAGAGGATACGCCATTTTGGCTAAGGTAATTACCCACAGACTGGGCACGGCGTTCAGACAGACGCTGGTTATAGTTTGCATCTCCGGTGCTATCAGTGTGGCCAGCAATGTTGACGCGGGTATCCTGGTACTGGGTCAGTACATTCGCTACTTGATTAAGAGAGTTACGCGCCTCGCTGGTAAGCTCAGCAGAGTCGAAACCAAACGTAACGCCGCTGGGCATATTAAGCACAATATCGTCACCGCGACGATCAATCTCAATACGCGAGCCCTGGAGATTTTGGCGCAGCTGTTGCTCCTGACGATCCATGTAAACGCCTATACCGGCACCCGCTGCAGCACCTACCGCTGCACCAATCAATGCGCGATCACGACGGCTAGTGCTGCCATCGCCAGACAGCGCACCGGCAGCAGCACCAATAGCCGCGCCAATGCCAGATCCCATCGCAGTGCTAGAGCGCTGCGTCTGACCGCCATAAGGGTCCGAGGTAGCACAACCAGCTAACAAAATGGCTGCCGCCAGCGGGGTCAGTAGTCGAGAAATACGCATCACTCACTCCTTGATAATCTTCAGGGTAATTGCTTTATATATCGCTGATCACTCATCGCTTATTAATGTCAGCAATTCATTCAAGAATAATAGACCTTGAGGCGATGCACGCAGCTTTTCGGGCATTTCCATTAAAAGTCCTTTTTCATACGCGCTTTGTAACCGTGAAAGTAACACGGCTGAGGGCTGTCCTGTGTAAGCCGTCCAGACATCCATTGCGACCCCATCGGTTAAGCGTAACGCATTCATCGCAAACTCAAGGGGTAGCTCCTGCGTTGCTATCAGCTGCTTACCAGCCACAAAGCCACGCGGATCATTTGCACGACGTAAATACGTCTCTGGCTGACGTGTTTTCCAGCGCCTTTCGATATGCCGTTGCCCCTGACTATCGACCGTCGTCAGCTTTCCATGCGCTCCTGCCCCAATACCCAAATAATCGCCAAACTGCCAATAATTGATGTTGTGGCGGCTTTGTAGTCCCGCTCGCGCGTAGGCAGAAATTTCATAGCGCCGCAAACCGGCTTGCTCAAGGCGTTGATGGCCAGCTTCTTGAATGTCCCAGAGAGCCTCTTCTTCTGGTAACACCGGCGGATGAGAGAAAAACGCCGTATTCGGTTCAAGCGTTAACTGATACCAGGAGAGATGCTCTGGCTCCAGAGCCAATGCTTGATCAATATCCTCCATCGCTTGAGCCGGGGTTTGTTTGGGTAGCCCATGCATTAAATCTATATTGAGATTATCAAACCCAGCCTCACGCGCTTGGCGAACAGCATTGACCGCTTCTTGGCCGCTATGAATACGCCCCAACGCGCTAAGCTGTTCAGGGCGAAAGCTCTGAACTCCCAAAGACAAGCGATTGATCCCGGCTTCTCGATAACCAATAAAACGCTGCTGTTCGGTCGTGCCAGGATTCGCTTCAAGGGTAATTTCGATAGTCGAAGAGAACGGCAATCGAAGGCGTATCTCTTTGAATAATCGATCGTAAAAAGCTGGCGATAACAGGCTTGGCGTGCCACCACCAATAAAGATAGTTTGAATCTCTCTTTCATTCGCTAATGATAAATCACCCTCCAAATCATTGAGCAGGGCGGTTAGATAAGCGGCTTCGGGCAGCTCGTCAGTACTGGGCTCATGGGAATTAAAGTCACAGTACGGGCACTTACGTACGCACCATGGCGTATGGATGTATAGGGATAAGGGAGGCAATAGCTCAGCCATGCGCCACCTTCAACAGTTCAACCAAGCCCTGTAATGCTCGCCCACGATGACTCAGTCGGTTTTTGGTTTCACTGGATAACTCGGCAACACTCATTCCTTGGTCCGGTAACCAGAACAGAGGGTCATAACCAAAACCGCCATTACCTCGCGGGTGCGCCAGAATTTCACCTTCCCAACTGCGTTGCACAATCACAGGTACAGGGTCTTCTGCATGACGCAAATACACCAATACGCACCAATAACGTCCACTACGCTGACCTTCAGCATAGCGACTGAGCGACGTTAATAACTTCTCATTATTGCGCTCGTCACTTTTAGGCTCACCGGCATAGCGCGCTGAATAGATACCCGGCGCACCGTGAAGTGCATCCACCTCAAGACCTGAGTCGTCTGCCAATGCAGGCAACCCACTGATTTTACTTGCCTCACGAGCTTTCAGAAGTGCGTTTTCTACAAAAGTAAGCCCTGTTTCTTCCACATCTCCCACTCCAAATTCGGATTGCGGACGAACATCTAACCCAAGAGGTGCTAGTAATTGATTGAATTCTTTTAGTTTTCCTACATTTCCACTGGCTAAAACTAAGGTATTGGGCGATGCCATAACGATATCTCCAAAAGGAAGGTTAATGAGTTTACATATATCAAAATTTCTTCTAAAGCAGGCTGTTTGTTACATAATGTAATTGTTAAAACTAATTTAAAAAATGCTTATATTAATAACAAACAACATTATAAACATACACTTAAACTAATTATTCTAAAAAATACTATATATATTCAAATTGATTTCACCAGATTCCTAATAACAAAACTTTACGAAATGTATCTTATAGGCAACACTTCTGAGAGCACCTGCTCACTCTTTCTTTCCACGAGGGCTTCCCAATGTCACAGGAAAAGACCATAGGTTTGGTGTATCTCATTACCGAACAAAGTCCGCAGTCACAGCTGTTTGCAGACTATTTGCTCGATCATACTCATTGCTCAATTAGAATTTACTCGCCAGACAGCACCATACCGTCTTCACCTGTCGAACAGCTGCTCATCTTAATCGACAGTGATCATATCAGTGTAGAAGCATTGCCAGACTGGCAAGAGAAGCTGCCAGAAACGCTGGCAAAAACCCCTCTCGCCGCCTTCAATATTCGCGATATGGATCATGCACTGGAAGCTCTCGCTTGTACTCAGTTAAAAGGAATATTTTATCGTAATGAGAGCTTAGAGGTATTTTGCAAAGGTATCCACGCGTTACTCAATGATGAGCTGTGGATGTCTCGGGACTTAATGGCAAAACTAGTTCTCTTTTACCGTAAATACCAAAGCAACGCATTTCGCCCCACCTGTGGTTTAACCAGCCGAGAAATGGAAATCATTTCTTTATTAAGCATAGGTTCTTCTAATCATCAAATTGCCGACAAACTATGTCCTGAATCCGTGAGACCGGCCCCCGGAAGCACTTCTAACCCACTGACCTGCATGGCAATATAGCCATTATCGCCATTCACCCAGACAGTGCCATGCCCAACA
>NZ_JABUZF010000124.1:0-2236 GCF_014897885.1 Halomonas sp. 3D7M
GGAGGCGCAGCCCGGGTCCTCCGTGCGCCGGGCGTCGAGGGAGAGCACGAGGACCTGGGACCCGAAGCGGCGGGTGATCTCCGTGATCACCTCGGGCCGGGCCACGGCCGCCGTGTTGACGGAGACCTTGTCCGCCCCCGTGCGCAGCAGCCGGTCCACGTCCTCGACGGTGCGCACACCGCCGCCCACGGTCAGCGGGATGAAGACCTCCTCGGCCGTGCGCGTCACGACGTCATAGGTCGTGGCGCGGTCCGAAGTGGAGGCGGTGACGTCGAGGAACGTGATCTCGTCGGCGCCGGCGGCGTTGTAGCGGCGAGCGAGCTCCACCGGGTCGCCCGCGTCGCGCAGGTTCTCGAAGTTCACGCCCTTGACCACGCGCCCGGCGTCCACGTCCAGGCAGGGGATGACACGCACGGCGAGGCTCACGTCGGCTCCTTCGTCTCGGGGGGCTCAGGCGGGACGGCGCGGGCCGTCAGAGGCGGATCGCGTGGATCGCGGAGATCAGGATGCCGCGGGCGCCCAGGGCGTACAGCTCGTCCATGACGCGGTTGGCGTCCGGCTTGCGGACCATGGAGCGCACGGCGACCATCGTCTCGTCCCGCAGCGGGGAGACCGTCGGTGACTCCAGCCCCGGGGTGACCGCGGTGGCCGCCTCCAGCAGGTCACGACGGATGTCGTAGTCGATCATGACCCAGCGGCGGGCCACGAGCACGCCCTTGAGGCGCCGCAGCAGCACGTCGAGACCCTCGGGGCGCTCCCCCGCGCGGCCGATCAGCACGGCCTCCGAGTCGAGGATGGGCTCGCCGAAGACCTCCATGCCGGCGGCGCGCAGGGTGCTGCCGGTCTCCACGACGTCGGCGATCGCGTCTGCCACACCGAGCTTGACGGAGGACTCCACAGCGCCGTCGAGGTGGACCACCTCCGCGTCGAGGCCGGTGCGCTCCAGGTAGGCGTGCAGCAGCCCGTCGTAGCTGGTGGCGATGCGCCTGCCGGCCAGTTCGGACTCGGAGGAGAACGTGCCCACGGGCGCGGCCAGTCGGAACACGGACCGCCCGAAGCCGAGCGCCATGATCTCCTCCGCTGTGCCCTCGACTTGGGCGTCGCGGAACAAGTCCCGCCCGGTGAGGCCGACGTCGAGGGTGCCCTGGCCCACGTACACCGCGATGTCCCGTGGACGCAGATAGAAGAACTCCACCTGGTTCTCGGGGTCCACGAGCACCAGCTCGCGGGAGTCGCGGCGCTGGCGGTAACCGGCCTCCTGCAGGATCTCACGGGCGGCCTCGGCGAGGGCGCCCTTGTTCGGAACGGCGATGCGCAGCACGCGTCGGTCTCCTCGGGGTGCGGTGGGGGCGGGCGGAAAACGGGGCCGGCGGCCTCAGAGGTGGCGGTAGACGTCCTCGAGGCTGATGCCGCGGGCGATCATCATGGTCTGCACGTGGTACAGCAGCTGAGAGATCTCCTCGGCGGCGGCCTCATCCGACTCGTACTCGGCGGCCATCCAGACCTCGGCCGCCTCCTCGACGACCTTCTTGCCGATCGCATGGACGCCGGCGTCGATCTGGGCCACGGTGCCGGAGCCCTCCGGGCGCTCCTGCACCTTGCGCGTCAGTTCCGCGT
Organism: Halomonas sp. 3D7M; assembly: GCF_014897885.1. Classification (NCBI taxonomy): domain Bacteria; kingdom Pseudomonadati; phylum Pseudomonadota; class Gammaproteobacteria; order Oceanospirillales; family Halomonadaceae; genus Halomonas; species Halomonas sp. 3D7M. The sequence continues at coordinate 1,618 of NZ_JABUZF010000124.1, forward strand.
ACAGCTCGTCGAAGGTCTTCACGTGGGCCACTGTACCGAGCGCAGGGAGAGGTCGTGCGTGGGGCCGTCACTGTGACGGCCTGGCACCATGGGGTCATGAAGCACCAGCCCCAGCACGAACCCGCGCCGGGTCCAGTCCGTCGACCCACCGGGTTGATCGTCCTGTGGTGCGTCCTCGTGTTTCCCGTCCTCCTGACCGTGGTCATTGCCGTCGGCAGCGCAGCGTCCAACGCCTCCGGTCTCTTCGGCGATCACTACGTCGTGTACGCGTCGGTGGCGATCGGTCTGCTCTCTGCGGCCATCGCCACGACGGTGGCCGCGGCCGGTGCGCGCCGGCGCGGGCCTCGCAGGGCGTTCACCGCGGCCACCGTGATCCTGTTGTTGGTGCTGGCGGCACCGATTGTCGCCGGCCTGGCCATGGCGGCCGCCGACGAGTGGTGCGAGGGTCAACCGGGCGGACGCGGCGGCACAGAATTCCGCACCGAATCGGACATTCCCCCCGTCTGCCGGTGACAGCCCACCGGTGCCGAACCCGGATCAGTCGTGCGGCGTCCAGGGTCCCACGCGGAGCTCAGCGCCCCCTGGGACGTCGTCCTGGAGGTCGAACGGGGCCGGACCT
>NZ_JABUZF010000122.1:0-1601 GCF_014897885.1 Halomonas sp. 3D7M
GCGGTTAAGCAGTACCGGGTGCTCGCGAACGACGTCGGCCAGAATCTCCCACACTTCCGGCAGCTCGTACTCAACCATCTTCTTGGCAGCCTTTGCGGTAAAAGCTAGACCGCGGGACAGCAGTTGGGAATATACGAACGGCTTAAACAGCTCAAGCGCCATTTTCTTGGGCAAACCACACTGGTGTAGACGCAGGGTCGGGCCAACGGTAATAACCGAATGAGCAGAGTAGTCAACACGCTTGCCTAACAGGTTTTGACGGAAACGACCCTGCTTGCCAGAAATAATGTCTGAAAGCGATTTAAGGGGTCTAACGCCTGAACTTTCATCACGGTTTCCTTCAGGCTGATTGGTAATTGGATCAGTAAGGGCCCCATTATCCAAAAGAGCGTCAACACTCTTTTGGAGTGTTTTTTTTGCATTTCTAACTATTATATCTGGCGCATTTAATTCAAGCAGTCTTTTGAGACGGTTGTTACAATTCACCACATGGTGGTAAAGCTCGTTAAGATCGGAGGTCGCGAAGCGGCCGCCATCCAGCGGTACCAGCGGACGCAGGTCCGGAGGCAGCACGGGCAGCACTTCCATCACCATCCACGCCGGCGCATTGCCAGAGTGGTAGAAGGCTTCCAGCAGCTTCAAGCGCTTGGAGAGCTTCTTGATCTTAATTTCAGAGTTAGTCTGCGGAATCTCTTCGCGCAGGAGATCAATCTCTTCTTCCAGATCGATATCTTTCAGCAGTTCCTGAACCGCTTCGGCACCCATACGGGCGTCGAAGTCGTCACCGAACTCTTCCAGCGCTTCGAAATACTGCTCATCGTTGAGCAGCTGACCACGTTCAAGCCCTGTATTTCCAGGATTAACGACAACGAAACTTTCAAAATACAATACACGTTCGATATCACGCAGGGTCATATCGAGGAACATACCGATACGCGACGGCAGTGATTTCAAAAACCAGATGTGTGCGACCGGCGAGGCCAGCTCGATGTGGCCCATGCGCTCGCGGCGCACGGCGGCCTTGGTCACTTCAACGCCACACTTTTCGCAGATAATACCGCGGTGTTTCATGCGCTTATATTTGCCGCACAAACACTCGTAGTCTTTCACCGGGCCGAAAATCTTGGCGCAGAACAGACCATCCCGCTCCGGCTTGAAGGTACGGTAGTTGATGGTCTCAGGCTTTTTCACCTCGCCGAAGGACCAAGAGCGAATCATGTCCGGCGACGCCAGAGCAATCTTGATCGCGTCAAACTCTTCGTACTGAGACTGCGATTTAAGGACTTTCACCAGATCTTTCATGGAAGCCGGACTAGCTGACGCAGTCGGCCTGATTGGCATGCCTGGCTCGGCTGTAGCGGTCGGCTTGGCTGGCTCAGCTGATGCAGCGGGCTTAGCTGATGCGGCTGGCTCGGTTGAGACGGTTGGCTCGGCCAACTTGGCTGGTGCGGCCGGCTCGGCTGGCTCTACTGGCTTGATTGGGCCAGCTGGCTCAGCCAACTTAGCTGGTGCGGCCGATTCGGGTGGCTCGGCCAGATTCAGTGCTTGCTCAGATTCATTTTGCGACGTCTGGCAAGCCCCCTCTGTCAGCCTAGTTGTCC
>NZ_JABUZF010000129.1:0-3674 GCF_014897885.1 Halomonas sp. 3D7M
GGTATCCCGCGCAAAATCTGATGATGATGTCGAGAAGAAGCTTCGCTTGCGGGCTTGCCGCCTTCGCCGCCTTCGCCGCATCCACGCAAGGGGCTTTTGCGGCGCGCGTCTGTGCGGTGAGCGAACTGGGTGAAACATGCCTGGCGCAGCCGGCGCGGCGGGTGGTGGCGCTTGACCAGCAGAGGGCGGAATTTCTTCTGGCGCTGGGCCTGCAACCGGTCGGAATGACGGGCCCCGCCAATTATCGCCGCTTCACCGGCGATGCCGAGCCCCGGCTTTCGGACGAGGTGACCGATCTCGGTCTGTCTTCCGCACCCAATATCGAATTCATCATGGCGCTTGAGCCGGATCTGATCCTCGGCAGCGCCAACAGCATCCAGAAAAGTCGCACCCTGCTTGGCGAAATCGCGCCGGTGGCGGCATTCCTTTCCTATCCAGCCGGAAAACCCGACCAGATGGCGAATATGGTCGAGACGCTGCGTGCCGTCGCGCGTCTGACGGGACGGGAAGCGGAATGCGGCGATTTCCTCGCGTCTCTCGATGAAACGCTTGCGGAAATGAAGCAAAGTGTCGTCGCGAAAGGGCTGGACAAGCGTCCTGTCGTGCTGGGCAATGTCAATGCCGGCGTCACAGGGGCCGAAATCATGCTCTTCAATCGCAATGCGCTGCCGGCGCAGCTTTTGCAGCGTTGCGGCTTCGCCTATGCCTATGATGACGACCGCTATCTCGAAAAAGGCTTCAACGTCACCACCGCCGAAACGCTGATCGCCTTGCAGGATGCCGATTTTCTCTACATGCCCTTCAATGAGGAGGGTGTGGCCAATCTCATGGCGACGCCGGTGTGGCGCAATCTGCGTTTCGTGCGCGAGAACCGCTTTCAGCCCATTCCCTACCGGCTGATCCACAACGGCCCGCTGAGCGCGCGGCTGTTTCTGCGCGATGTCCGCAAGGCGCTTCTGACGTGAGCGTGCCGCGGCAATGCTTGCGCGAACTGGGCATGATCGGGGCGGGCGTCATGGCGCTCGTCGCCGCTTTCGCGCTCAATATGGCGCATGGCGAGGCCCGGATCGGGGTTGGCGACATCATCCGCTCCTTTGCGTATAATGACGATCTGCTGCGCGACGTCGTCAGCGGCTTTCGCCTGCCGCGCGCCACCATAGGGGTGCTTGCGGGCAGCGCCTTCGCCGTCTCCGGCGCGCTCATGCAGAGCATCCTGCGCAATCCGATGGTGTCGCCGGGCATTCTCGGCATCAGCGCGGGAAGTTTTTTCTTCATTGCGCTGGCCACCATATTCGCACCGGCCCTGATCGTTTTCATGCCCATCGCCGTCGCGGTCTGCGGCGGTCTGGTTGCCGTGCTGATGGTCTATCTGCTGGCGGGCGGGTTTCGCGCCACGCCGCTGCGCATTCTTCTTGCTGGACTGATCGTCGCCATGACGATTTCAAGCATAACCGGCGCGCTGCTGCTGCTCTACGAGAGCGAGGCGCGGTTTCTCATTACCTGGAGTGCGGGTTCGCTGCGGCAGAACGGCTGGAGCAATGTGCAACTCGTCTGGCCATGGATCGTCCTCTGCCTCATTGCGGCTTTCACGCTGTCGCGCGCATATGATATTGCCCGGCTCGGCGAGGATACGGCCAGAAGCCTCGGACAGAAACACGCATTGCTCGTCACCGCGACCCTGATCGTCGTGCTGGTGCTGACGGGCGCTTCCGTCGCCGCCACCGGTCCCATCGGCTTCGTCGGTCTTGTCGCGCCGCATCTGGTCAAGCTTGCGGGGGTCAGACGGCATGCCGCGCTGATACCGGCCGCGGCACTCTGGGGCAGCAGCCTGTTGCTTGCCGCCGACAGCATCACCTACATGCTTGGAAGCCTGACCAGCGCACCGCCCGTGGGGGCCATTACGGCAGCCCTCGGTGCGCCATGGCTTCTGTGGCTCGTCCTGCGCCGCAGCCGGGGCGGGCAGATGAATGCGGCTTCATCGCTCGATTTCGGCCGAGCCGGACATGTTTCCCCCACGATCCTGCTTTTGGCCCTTCTGCTCCTCATCGGCCTCACGCTGCTTGCGGGTCTCATGTTCGTCGGCGGTCTGCCGCTGTCGGGAATGCAGGTCATGCAGGCACTCTCCGGCAAGGCTGCGCCGCTCATGCAGAAGATCGTCTGGGACATGCGTGGCCCGCGTATTCTCGCAGCCTGTCTTGCCGGTGCGGGTTTCGCCCTTGCCGGCGCGCTTTTTCAGGCAGCATTGCGCAATCCTCTGGCGGATTCGTCGATTGTCGGGGTCAATGGCGGGGCGACGGCAGGCATTCTTCTCATGGTGGCGCTGTTTCCCGCAGCAAGCGCGACGGGCATCGGCATGGCGGCACTTGCCGGTGGAATGCTTGCGGCGGCCACCGTCTATATCCTTGCATGGCGCACGAGGCTGACACCGACCTTTCTCATCCTGATCGGCATTTCCGTTTCCGCCCTTTGCGGCGCATTCGTGCAGATACTGGTCATGCAGACCCGCTTTACCGACAATCCGATGGTGTGGCTCATCGGCGGACTTTACGGGGCCAACTGGTCCACGGTGCAGATATTGTTTCCCACGCTTCTTGCCGGTTTCATCTGTGCGATGCTGGTGGCGACGAAACTCGAACTGCTTTCGCTCGGCGACATCACGGCGCGCAGCCTTGGTGCTGCGATCGCGCCCGTCAGGCTCGCCGCCGGAGCGACGGGCGTCACGGTTGCCGCCATCTGCGTTTCGCAGACCGGGCCTGTCGGCTATGTCGGCCTGCTGGCGCCGCATCTGGCGCGGTTTTTATGCGGCCATTCCCTGCGCGCGGTCTTGCCCGTTTCGGTGCTGGTCGGTGCGCTTCTTCTCGGGCTCGCCGATATTGCTGCCCGGCTCGTCATTGCGCCGGGGGAACTGCCCGCAGGCTCCGTCATTGCGCTGATCGGCGCCCCTTATCTCATCTATCTTATCCGCCGGAGTATGCGCACATGAGCCATCCGAACCGACAGCTTCATTTCAATTCCTGTATCGATCATCTCGATCTGGCATGGCGCATTGCGGGGGATATGCCGTCCCGTCTTTTCGATATGCGCCAGCTTGAGGAGCGTGCGCAACTGGCCGAGAAAGGGCTGATGGACGCCATGTTCATCGCCGATTTCTACACCTACCGTCCGGGCTTTTCGCTGGAACCCATAGCCCTTCTTTCAGCACTTTCCACGGTGACCAGGCATATCGGGCTGATCGCCTCCGTTTCGACCACCTATAACGAGCCTTATAATCTCGCGCGCATGTTCGCAGGCCTCGACCGCCTCAGCAATGGCCGCGCGGGCTGGAACATGGTGACGACGGCCATCGGCACGGTCGCCGCCAATTACAGCCGCGACGAACATCTCGAACACGATACGCGATACGAGCGTGCCCATGAGGTGATCGAGGTCGTAACCGCGCTGTGGGACAGCCTCGATGAAGATGCGCTCTCCTGTACGCCTGAGGGCATGCTCCACGCCTCACCCGGGAACGTTCCGGCCCTCGATCATCGTGGAAAATGGTTCGAGGTTCAGGGGCCGCTCGACATACCGCGCCCCATACAGGGCAGCCCGGTGCGCATGCAGGCGGGTTCGTCGCAGGCGGGACGGGATTTCGGCGCACGCTGGGCGGAAGTCATCTTCACCGCCCAGCCGGT
>NZ_JABUZF010000129.1:3683-4535 GCF_014897885.1 Halomonas sp. 3D7M
CACCGCCCAGCCGGTCCTTTCCATCGCACAGGAATTTTATGCCGATATTCGCCGCCGCATGGCCGCTTTCGGACGCACGCCCGATCAACTCAATATCCTGCCGGGCCTGATGCCGATCGTTGCGAAAACCCGCACGGAGGCCGAAGCCCTTCTGGCGGCGCGACAGGGCGCGGGTGAAAATGCGGGCGCGCGCATGAAGGAAATGGTCGGCATCGACCTTTCGCAATTGCCGCCCGACGAGCCGATCCCTCTCGATCTGCTGCCCGAGCAGGGATTCACCAACGGAATGCGTGGAAGATCGGATCTTTATCTCGACATGATCCGCAAGCATCGCCTGACCCCGCGTCAGGTGCTGCAACAGGGCGCGCATCTGGCTTTCGCTGGAACGCCGCTTGAGACGGCCGACCTCATCAGCGAATGGTTTACGGGCTTTGCCTGCGACGGCTTCACGCTGATGTGGCCTTCTCTTGAGGCGAATATCCTGTTTGTCGAAGAAGTGGTCCCCATCCTGCAACGGCGCGGTTTCTATCGCACCCGCTATGCGGGAACGACGCTGCGCGACCATTTCGGTCTGGCGCGCCCCGACAACCGGCGCTTCGCTGCAAAGGGACATTGAAAATATGAAACAGCTTCATTTCAATTATATTCTCGGGCCGGAAAGTCTCGCCGCGGTGGATGGCGTTTCCGCGCGTCCCGGCGCTCTCCAAACTCTCCTGACACTGGCGAAACGCGCCGAATCGGGCGGGATCGACGCGCTCGTCTTCAGGGATGCGAACAATGCGGGCCTGGTGCGGGAAGGATGTGCATTCCTTCCATACGAGCCGTTTACGGCTTTTGCGGCGCTGGCGGCTG
>NZ_JABUZF010000129.1:4562-23075 GCF_014897885.1 Halomonas sp. 3D7M
CCGATCGCATCGGTCTTGCCGCCGCCGTCTCCCCGCGCACCAGCCAGCCCTATAACGTTGCGCGGCGGCTTGCGACCATCGATCATATCAGCCGGGGCAGGGCTGGCTGGCACATCACGCCGTCGGCAGATCAGCAACAGGAGCAATATGGCGATTTGAGCCGTCCGCCTGTCGAGGCCGTTGCCGCACGGGATGCGGAATTTCTCGAAGTGGTCCACCAGTTATGGGATAGCTGGTCCCCGGATGCCATCGTCATACGTTCTGACGGGCGAGTGAAAGTCAACGGAGAGGGGAACGGCCCCATCGACCATCGTGGACACTATTTTTCGGTCAAGGGGCCGCTGGACGTTCCGCGCCCGCCGCAGGGCAGGCCGGTCTTGTTTCACAGCGTGGTGACGGAGGATGACATGGATATGGCGGCGCGCTTTGCCGATGTCGTGATTGCCGAGGCGATGGACCTCGAAGCGACCGCAAAATTCGCGGACGAGATGAGCCTCCGCCTGAAAAGCCATGCAAGGGATCGCGCAGACGTGCGGATCATGCCCGTTCTAGGTTCTACCAACACCTGCACCGCGGAAGCTGTGACCGAGAGGATCACCCAGTGGCATGGTGCTGGAATCATTGACGGCTTCAGCCTTGCCGGAACATGCCTGAACGGTTTTATAGACGAGGTCATGCCGCTTTTGCGGCAGGCCGGTATGTTACCGGAAAAGACAGGCCCATCCACCTTGCGTGAGAGGCTCGGTCTGAAAAATTTATACATGGAATAGGTGCACGATCCGGTCCCGGTACCCTCCGCCTGATCCCCTGGCCGATGGGTGTACATAATCTTGCGAAATTACACTCCGACACGCAGCTCTTCCAGAGTCTGTCTGGTTCATTATGACCCAGACAGACTCTGGGTTCTTTTGTTTTCGTTTTTCTTTTCGGGAAAACGGGTTCCACTTTTCCCAGTCTTTCCGTTTACGACCGAAATACACGCCCCTTGCTTCGTATATGTGAGACACGAGGGCGATCATGCAGCGACGGCGGCTGCGCTTGAAGCATGGCCCTTTTCCGTTTCCAAATTTGCCGGTCTCGTTAAATCTTCAGCGCCAGTGAGCGCGCATTGTTGATGTGGACCGTTATCGCATCCATTGCCAATTGCGGAGTGCGCGTTTCAATGGCTTCCAGCACTTTCAGATGCTCTTCCATGACAGGAATGACGCGGCCAGCGATGCGAAAACGCTCCTGATTGATGAGACGCATCTTGATATTGTTGGTCTGATATTTACGCCAAATGATTTCGTTGTTCAGCGAACCGATGATCGTATCGTGCAGGTTCCAGTCGATATGTTCCCTGCGCAGGGACAGCAAGATTTCCGCTGACGCCTCCTGACAGAAAACAGCGACAACTTCCCGCTCAATGAAAAGACGAAATTGAAATGCCTCACGAATGAGATTGAGGTCGACATGCGCGATCTGTAAACCGCGTTGTGGCACCGTCTTGATAAGGCCCTCCACCTCCAAGCGAGGAATAAGCTCCCGTATCGCGCCGAGCGGAAGCCCTGTTATACTGACAAGTTGCCGTTGCGAAACGAACTGGCCGGGATGAAAATCGCCCGCCAGCAAGAGTTTGATGAAACTCTCATATGCCCGATGTCTTGACTGGACTGTCGCGGTCTTATCACTCACTCACGCTTCTCCTGCGGATCGCCAAACATGCACGTCGGCAAAAAATACCTGCCGCCCCATTCAAACCTTGTGCGCAGTAGCCGATTATTCCATACACACAGCATGACATGTTAACGCTAAATCAAACATAGCACAGGTCTGAGTCAGTTTGGCAAACCCATTGAAGAGACTTTTTATATCGTTTTGATCAGCGAGCCTATTTTCCGGTCTGTCTCCTGCAGCAGGATGAAGGCTTCGAATTTGACATCGTGGAACCTTGAGATCTCTCCGCCCTACGGCTCGGGGATTTCCTTGAGGTGGAAAAGTTACCCCAACTGCATTATGCCGGCGGTGAGGGTATCTGATTAAGCTGCTTCCTGCAAAAGTTTAGCAAACACCTCTGCGGGTGTCTTAAATCCAAGACACTTGCGCGGGGTCGCATTGAGCTTATGGGCGAGGGCGGTTAACTGAGCCTGGCTGACCTGCGCCAGATCCGTATTGCTGGGTAAATACCGTCGGATGCGCTTGTTGATGTTCTCAATAGTGCATTTTTGCCAGGGTGAATTTGGATCACAAAACCAGCTTCTTGCCCCCATTCCATCCTCCAAAGCCCTATAACCCATAAACTCGGAACCACGATCAAAGGTAAAACTGCGGCGTGCATGATAAGGCAGCGCTGCAAAGGCCTGAATGATTTTGTTCATGATAGGCTTTGAGTGCCGACTGCTGTTTTTAATGATGACGAAGTAACGACTTTTGCGTTCAACAAGTGTCATGACATTGGCTTCTCCGAGGTCACGATCAAAGATGATCAAATCACCCTCCCAATTGCCGAATTGCAGACGATTGCCAATAAAATCAGGACGTTGATGAATGCGAAACGCTTCTGGAATGCGGGAGCTGCGCGATCTTCTGGTGCCGCGTGGGCAGCGCTTTGTGCGCATCTCGGCCAGATGCTCATACAGCTTTAACCCATATTCTTCCTTTGAGTAAATGAAGCGATAGATCGTTTCTGCGCATAGACGTATCGCGCTCAGACCATGGCTAATCAGTCGGCCGCAGATCTGCTCTGGTGACCAGTGTGCTTCCAATTGTTCAATGACGAACTTGCGCAGCTCTGGGTAACGTCTGAGCTTGCGCAACCGCGTTCTGCGGTCTTTGCTGATGTTGTCGGCAAAAACACTATGATAGCCATTATAGTCTGGAATCTCGGCATCCCAAAAGCTGTTGCGCTTGATCTCGCGATAGATCGTCGAGCGATGACGGCCCATCAGCCGCGCAATATCGCCGAGAGGGAGTTTAAGCTGTTTCAGCTCAAATAACCGGCGACGTTCCGCCAATGTGATCTGTGAGTAGCAATTCGACATCCAATTTCCTCCATGGCTAACCACATGAATTCATTGGCATGTTGCAGTTTAAAATAGAATGTACCCCGGTTATATAATGTGTTTTGGCAAGTTAGGGATACGCTATCTCCAGCAAGATAGAGATGCGACAGGTGCTGACGTTCAGCCCCCATTCCGAGAGGCTGGTCAGAGTTGCAAGCGAGGAATGGGGGCGGGTCGATAGGTGCCCTTCGGCTTTAGCTCTGAGAGTGCCAAATGTCATTGATCTGGCCATTTCACTCCGTCGCAGCCAACCGAGCCAACGCTTTTTCCCGGCGCGCAATAACGTCAGGATCGTTCATGTAAGCGGTGCGCGATTTGCGCTCGCGCTTCTGATACCCGTTCCCGACACTGCCATCAGGCACGCCAAACAAATGGTTCGTCTGACCTGTGCGACGGGGACCGCTCTGGCTGCGTTGCAGTTCCCGGCCTGCCTGCATCTCGGCCACAATCGAAAGCATGTCATCCAGTCGCTTGTTCTCGACAACAGGCGAGCGATGAACAGAACGAAGCTTGTCGAATGTTCTGTAGGGCAGGGTGTCCGTACCATACATGATCTCCAGACGGCCATCCGGATAGTCGCAGACAATCACCTTTTGTCGAGCCAGCCGCTTTGCAAACTCCGTCGGCTCCAGGATGAACAGCACCTTGTCGTAACGCAGTGTCAGTGTTTGCGACAGTGTCCGTACTTCCTTCCGGCACATCGCACCATCGATGTTCTCATGCGCGGCCAGCGGTCGATGCATATCCTTAGGATTGCGCGGCTCCTTGCCAAAACGAGCATTGAAGTCTGCAATATATTCCGGCGTGTGAGGTCAGGCTGAAGCGCGACTTTTCGGTTTGAGTTTACGCAAAACGATGTCTGTTTGCGAAGAGTTTCTGCCGAAAGACTTCTGCAGGTGTTTTGTACCCTAAACATTTGCGCGGTGTATTGTTGAGGCGATGACAGATGAATGCGAGGTCTCGATCACTGAGGGTAAGTGGATCAAGGTCTCGGGGGAGCCAACGTCTTGTGCGGGGTCGGTTCCGGCTGGGGGCGAAATGACACCCTAAGCGGCACACAGCAACGATGAGGCGATTGCGGACTTACTCAAGCTTGGCCGCGTTTCTCTGCGAGCCAAAGTTTCAGCAGCCCAGCGACCCGCCCAAGGTCGCCGTTGACCTTGGCCAAGTCCGCAACGGCGGCCAGGTCAACGACCGACCTTATTGGGGTGTTCAACCCAAGGGCGCGCAGGTAGCCCGAACGGGACATGCCCGCTTCTTCGGCGCGCTCTGTGATGGTCGCTTTCTCGTCGTCTGTCACCCACACCTCTATCGGCTTACCGCGCCGCCGAGGCTGGGCCTTTTCTTTGGTGTTCTCTGGCATTGCCTGCGCTCCTGTTGTTGCTTTTCGCTCTTAGACGCGGCAGCGGCTGTGGGCCTCGCAGAGCAAGATACCGTTGAGCCGAAGGCGAATAAGGGGCGGTGTTGGATGGGGACGGGCTTGCCCGTACCCGTACAACACATATCTTGCCGTCTAGTTCTATGCAATTGTATGCGACAGTAGCTAAACGATCCACCCAGAACCGGCCCAAAGGCCGGAAAAGCCGACGAATCGCATAGAATCGCATATCATCGCGTACAATCGCATTAAATGGCTTGCTCAATCGCATAGAATCGCGTACAGTCGCACTGATTCGCGCAGAATCGCATTAGCGTGTATGATGGGCCGTCCGCGATTGAGTCGCGGCGGTCAATAGGAGGAAACAGGCATGGCAGACACGCCTAGCAGCAAGCCCCGCCGGGGCGCGGGACGTGTCGCGTTTCTGGCTCGCCTCGATCAGTTCAAGACGCTGATCGAGGCCGGTAACGAACAGCGCACGGTCTATGACGACTGCGGCGGCGAGGATGAACTAGGTATCAGCTACTCCCAGTTCAACCGTTACGTCGTCCGGTACATCACGGGAGCAAAAGACGATGGACACCAAAGGAAAGGCGCAGGGCAAATCACCCCGCAAAGCCCCTCCCCGGCCGCTACAGGGGCCGCAGGAGGACAAGCAGGGGGCAAGCCTGCCCCAGCAGCTAAACCCGGCTCAAAACGCCCCGGATTCGAGCACAACCCAAACAGCGGAAATAACCGCGACGACCTTATCAGTTAGCGCGGAAAACCTCGTACTTTTAGTGCGAGGATGGATAGCGCGGCGTCCGCCAGGACGCCTTGTGTTTTGCATCCTTACAATATTTCGTCTAAAGTGTAAAGCATGAAAGCCGAACGCGCCTACCAATACCGCTTCTATCCCACGCCTGAGCAAGCAGCCTTGCTGGCGCGGACGTTTGGGTGCGTGCGGTTTGTCTGGAACGCGGTGCTGCGCTATCGCACCGACGCGTTTTATCAGCGTCAGGAAAAGATCGGCTATAACGATGCCAGCGCGTTCCTAACACAGTTAAAGAAGCAGCCGGACACCGCCTTTCTAGCCGAGGTTAGTTCGGTGCCACTGCAACAATGCTTGCGCCATCAACAAAGTGCGTTCAAGCATTTCTTTGCCAAGCGGGCGCGGTACCCCAGCTTTAAATCGAAGAAGCACCGGCAGTCAGCCACCTTTGCCAGTTCGGCATTTTCGTACCGTGACGGGCAGATCACGCTCGCCAAGTGCCGTGAACCGCTAAACATCCGCTGGAGCCGCGACCTGCCTGCGGCACCGAGCACAGTGACGGTATCCAAGGATGCAGCAGGCCGTTACTTCATTAGCTGTCTGTGCAAGGTAGACACTGAGGCGCTGCCAATTACGTTCAAGATGGTCGGTATCGACCTGGGGATCAAAGACCTGTTCGTGACCAGTGACGGCCATCGGGTGAATAATCCCCGCCACACTGCCCGCTATGCCCGAAAGCTAGCGAAGGCGCAGCGGCGCCTCAGCCGTAAGCAAAAAGGCTCGAACAACCGAGCCAAGGCACGGTTAAAGGTCGCTCGCTGTCACGCCAAGATCGCTGACACGCGCCGTGACCACCTGCATAAACTCACCCGCCAGATCGTTAACGAGAACCAAGTGATTGCAGCGGAGAGTTTGCAGGTGAAGAACATGGTCAAAAACCGCCATCTCTCTAACGCCATCAGTGATGTTGGCTGGGGGGAGTTGGTTCGCCAGCTTGACTACAAGGCGGCCTGGGCGGGAAGGCAGTTTGTCCAGATTGATCGCTGGTACCCAAGCTCAAAACGCTGCCATAGCTGCGGCTTTGTGCTGGAATCACTACCGCTGAATGTTCGCACCTGGGACTGCCCAGATTGCGGTACTCAGGGCATCGACCGCGACGTGAATGCGGCCCGCAACATTCTGCAAGCAGGCACCGCGCTATTAGCCGGTGCAGATGGTTGAAAGATCATACCGAGGGGCACTCGGGAATGTACGCCTGTGGAGTTTGTGTAAGACCAGCAGTGCCAAGGCATTGAAGGCAACGAACATCGAAGCAGGAACCAGGAAGGTAACGACCTGGGAATCCCCTTCCTTTCCGCCGCAAGGCGGCAGCGCAAGCTGAGGGAGGGGAGGATGTCAATGCCCAGCTGGAACGAGACATCGGAGGACTTGCATCGCGGCGTGTGTATTACCGTGACAGCGACAGGCGCTTTGATGAGTTGATACATGAGCGCGGCCATTTCAAGGGTTTTCAGTGCTGCACACCCGACCAACAAGATTTCCTGGCGGCCATTGTCCATCATGGCCGAACCGATCAAGGAGGGTAACGTTTTGGAATCGAGAGGCAAGTTTGATGTGGCGTTTGTGCTGGCCGCCGGAATTGCATTGTCAGGGTGTGCGAGCCAGCAGGCGCTTGAACCTGAAAGCCATTCCTTCATGGGAATGCCGTCCGGCTCCAAAGAAGAAGTGGCTGACATGTTCAGAGTGCCGGATCACTGGCCGGATGGTGCGCCAACCAAGGCCATCCATCGAGGAAAGGAAACGGGTGTTTGGCAGCCTGTCGGCAGTACCGAGGGCAGCTGTATCGAATATCGGTTGATCCCCAACGACGAGCGCTACAAAGCACCGGAACAGCCTCATTACTGGGACGGTGCGATGTTCAGGCCGACCAAAGCAAACTGTATTCCTGTCCAGGATCAGTTGCACAGCAGACGCTAACACAAGAGGGAAGCGGCCTGCCGCTGTACAAAGAGACTCAGGCGGCTGACGTTGATCTTTCCGAAGAATAGCGATGCACACTGATGGACGGCAGAAACGGCTCAAAATCGACCCTGGCATCCTTTCGACGTTCGCGCTGATGATTGGCGGGCTCAGAAGGCGGTGTCCGCAGCGAAGGCAGAAGGCCGGTGCGAGGGTCTGGCGCAACAATAATCGGCAATGAAGAGTTGAAAGCCAGCGAACGAGGCGGCGGGACATCATCTATCTCAGCAAAATGCACGTTCGCACGCAGCTGTGGGCTTTGTTTATGCACCAGCGCCAGCGGCTCACCAGGCGGCAAGCTGGCCAGCTTTTTCAATTGAATCTCAATATGCGGCTTGTCAGCCCCGAGCTTGATCAGGCGCTTTTCTGCCTCCGCCATGCTGATTTTGACAATTGACCGGCCTGATGTCTGCCAGCCAATACCGATATGGCGGATCGGATGCTCAAGAACGTACACCGTTCGCACGGTCTTCTTCAGGCTTAGTCTGGCCAACCCAGCGGTATTCAAGTGCTGGCGCAAGTGCTGATACTGGATGCCTATTTCTTCCTTGAGTTGCGATTGCGATGTATAGACGGGTTTTGTCTGCTTTATCTCATCGGCAATGGCCTTGAACGCTTGCTTTTGCTCATTCAGCGTATCAAACCGCTGCCTCAGTTCAGGCGATGCCGCAATCACGCCTGAATGCTTGGAGGTGACAACGCCGGAGGTTCCGGCTTCGTGCCACATGTCCATCAAAACACGTCGTAGCCAATCGCTGTCTGCATGGGCCGCACTCATCGCCCAGGCGTGAGGCTTTTCCTTCTCATACTGCAAACAGATGTCATCGACCGTTTTTACCAATCGACCAAAGCATTCGCTCGCGTCGTGAATCAACCGGAAGCGTCGATGATCCTTATCCAGCGTCTCATGAATGTCGTTTGGCATAGCGCCTCTCCGCTGAAAGTTCGTTTACCTATATCAGTATAGCAAGTCGACCAAGATTTCCCAGCGCCAAAACTGCCTAGAAAACCGTGCTTGCGGGCCGATGGTGCCTACAGGTTGCTTGGTATCGTGAAACTGGGAGCAACCGTTACAGGCTTGAACCCACCCGATTCTTATATAGGGGACATTTCAGGATTCTTATATAGGGGACATTTCAGTTAATTCTGATGGCAGTGTTTTGACCGGACGCGGGCGCGAAGGCGAAACGATTACCGTCGAGCGTGAGGGCGTGAGCCTGGGCAGCGCAACGGTTGCCGCAGGCAATCAGCATCATTTTGAATGAACTCGTCACCAGCGGCGAGGTGTTAAACCTTGAGGCGTCAGGAGGTGCAACGGCAACCTATCTTGTGCCGCCTGGTATCAATGCGCCGGAGCCTCCGAGTAACATCCGCGTCGACAGTAGTGGGGAGTATGCACTGGGTCAAGGGACGCCAGGGGAGACAGTGGTTGGGGAAGACACTGCCGGTAATCAAATTGCTCCTGATAACGCCCAACTTTCTTACAAAATATTGTATTAAGGTGGGTGTCAGAACTTATAACCAAACCGACCTGACTGCAACCGAGCGGCTTTTTCCCGATGATCTTTGGTTTCGTCGAGAACATACCGCTCGGTTGTCACCACCGACGCATGACCCAACACTACCTGAATTTCCCGCATCGACATACCGGCTTCACGCAGGTCTGTTGCACAGGTGCGCCTTAGATCGTGGGGAGCCAGCTGCAAGTTATCCGGTAACATCTTGCGTAAGCGCTCCAGACGATTATTGACGCTGCACAGGCTTAACGGTGTTTTCAGATACTCTTTGGCCGGTGCTTTCTGTTTCACCCAAATAGGATTGAACAGATAGCCCGCGTCACGCCCACGGTACTGATCCAGATACTCATTGAGTCGCCAGGCCACACAATCCGGCAATGTCAGTGTGCGCTGCTTTTGGCCTTTACCCTCAACCGTGATCTCGTTTGTCGCAAAGTCGATGTCCTTGAGCTGGATACTGACCGTTTCCGCACGCCGCAAACCTACCGCCGCCATCATCGCAATCATCAGGCCATCTCGAAAATCACGCGCCGTCGGTTTCTCATCACATAAATCGAGCAAGGCTCGTATGGTCTGGGCGCTATGGGCGGTTCCCGCTCGTTTGGCGTGTGAATAGCGGGCGGATTTGACCTGCTTGATGCGATCCAGGGTGGCATGACTGATCTGATCGAGCATCCAGGCTTCTGTCGCAATGCCCCGTATGACAGAGCGCACGGCATTGCGTTTGGCTGGCGACATGCCCGCGTCACGATAGCTGGCCAGTATCTCGCTGACCACATCCGGCGTCAGCGTAGCCCAGTCCACATAGTCATAAGCAAAGGCTTGATTAGGGTGAAGCGCACGACCGTCACCATTGGGTGCTGCCAGTTTTGGCGGCTGGGGAGCCCCGAGTGCCTTGGTGGCAATTTCGTTAATGAGACTCCGCTTTGAAGATGCGCTCGCGGCGGATTCCTGGTTGCGCAAATGCCGGTGGGCAGGATTCAGACCACGGGGAAACGGCTGGCTCAGATCATGCCGCACCCGAACAGGCGGTGTTTCATAATCCATCAAGCCGGTTGAGGCTGATGCAGGTAACACACCGGCCAGCGCGTTTGACTGGCTCACACCCACGAGCGATTTGTCCTGGTGCATAGCGATTTTCTCCAAAATACAACGGATACCTTATACACGGTATCAGTAAAGGCCGTAATCATCATTGAGGCTCAAGTTTAAAACAGCGGTGGCTAATCTTGTCAGCACGCTGGAACCCCTTTGTTCATGCCATTCTATAACTATATTTAATGTCACTTAAAGGTAGTTATAGAATCAGCTCAGGTCAACCGGCCCCTGAAACCTGGCGACGATTTTGCTGTAGAGATTCGATTTAGAAAACGGGCTTAGGCAATGCGCATAAAAAAACGCCCGCTGGAGGGTGTGCGGGCGATGTGCTATGGGAGGCACCAGGATGCTGAAAAAGCACCAAAGGAATCGAGGATCAACCATGCAGCAAATCATCATCTGATTGCTGACAACCATGTTACCGGCGATTGGCGTTTGGCTATGTCACCGGAGGCTTGGAAAGCTAAACAGTTTTGCCTGTTTTACGCTCATTGCTTTTATGCCTCTTGATAAAGATATAAAAATCAATGCTTTATAAAAGTAGAAAAATCAGTCGCAAAGTCAAAAAAATAATATAATTTGTTTAATATCAACTATTTAAGGATGAAAAAAAGGTTATCACCGATCCCCATACGCGAATTCTGAGAAAGTTTGCGGTGAATGCCCCTTCAGGATGGCACGTTTGGACGTAAAGCTGCTCCCCAGGTATCTGGCTCAACACTGTGACGGGTAACACCTACCCGAGAAGCAGGTAATATCAAAATCGAGGCTCGATTGCGAAATGATTAAGAATAAAATCCGCGTGTTATAGGTTCTTCGGGATCGTCAGGATCATCAAGGCGCACACGATTGGCGTCAGCCGACGTGCCTTTCTGCCCTTTGCTTGCATCCGTTTTTCCTGATACCGATGGATTGCTCGGCATCTCACCGCGTACCTTGAAGGCAGGCTTGGCCTGATCCTGGTCATCACGCATTCCCATCGAATCGCAGGCATCGCACGCCCAAAGCGGCTTCTTTTTCTTGGACAAGAGGCTCGCGGTTTTCTCGGCACCACAGACCGGACAGGCTGGCCCTGTTAAGGGACTTTTCGCCCATTCGCCGCGTTCCCTGAAAACGCGCCCTGGTGAGCCATCGGTGTCGGCATAACATATCGAATCGCATTGACGGCAGACCAATATAGGATGCTGATCTTTCTTCGTTTTTCCCTTGAAGGTGTGGTGCTCATGGCAGACAGGACAAAGCGGGCCGTCAGGTTGTCGCTCGACTTTTTCTCCCCGAATCACGAACGCTGACCCAGGCGCGCCGTCCTGATCACCGAATAGCGAGTCACAGGATGCTTGCCCCTGGTAGTCCTGACAGCGCCAGAAATAGTTGTCTTTGCCCTTCTGTTTGAAGCGCTGAAGTGGATTATGACACTCTGGGCATTGGGGCGCGTTGGCCAAAGCATTCTCGCGCTGGCGCTGTAGTTCGGCATCGTCATGCGATTTTAACGGCCCCTTGAAACAGGTCGTGGGTTGCCCGTTTTCCGTCCTGAAGTGACACCCACATTCGGGTTCCAGGCATACATAGAAAGTCAGCTGCTTTTTCTGCTTGGTCGTGGCTGTACGTTGGTATAGCGCGTTCCCACAATGTCGACATGAATACTCAGACGCCTTTTCCTTGGGGGCCAGTTCCCTGGCTTGCTTCAGCCATCGTGTTTGCGCGTCAGGCGCGAGCTGCGAGCGAATAAACGCGTCCATTTGCGCCAGAAAAGCGTCCATGGACAGGCTGCCATCTTCCACATTGCGAAGCGCCGCCTCAAAGATACCGGCCATATCCGGTGTGCTCAGTTCAGGCGGCATCAAACGGTAGTGAAACAGCCCGCTAGGCGTCACGCGGATGGTTTTCTTCTCACGCTTTAGGTGTTTGTGTTGCTCGACCAGCTTTTTGACGATACCGGCTCGCGTTGCTTCGGTGCCAATACCATCATTTTCGCGTAAATTCTTCTTTGTTTCAGGGTTTTTGACGAAACGGTGTATATTCGTCATCGCCGTAATCAAGGTGCTATCAGTGTACGGTTTTGGTGGCTTTGTGACCTTCTTTTCACCAAGAATCGACGTGCCTTCGGCCACATCTCCTGTCTGCGTGGCGGGCAAAGATTGATCTTTGTCACCTTCGGCACCGGCATCGTCGTCGTCTTTTGTTTCCGTTACCCCCGCATACACCACTTCGCGCCAGCCCTGTTCGATCCAGACCTTGCCACGGGCAACAAAACGCTCCCCAGAGGCATCCGGTAGTCCCACCTCGATCTGAGTCGCATCATAGAGTGCGTCAGGCATGAACTGAGCGACATAACGCCGACACACCATCTCGTAAATAGACCGCTCCTGCGCTGTCAGGTTGGCCACATCGGCGACAGACACCTTTTCTGTCGGGATGATACCGTGGTGCGCCGTCACCTTCTTGTCATTAAAAGCGCGGGACATGATACCTGGATCGGCTTTCTGGGCCGCCTCCGTCAACGTGTCCAGGTTAGCGCCAACCGCTTCCAGCGTTGCACTGGCGGCACCATGCTGATCGTTCGGAAGATAGCCCGTGTCGGTACGGGGGTACGTCAACAACCGATCCTTTTCATAGAGTTTTTGCGCGATGTCCAATACTGCCTGCATATCCAAGCCAAGTTGCTGGTTGGCGGCCTTCTGCAAGTCGCTTAATGAGTACGGCAGCGGCGCACGCTGTTTTTTGCGCTCGGTTTGCGAGGCCAAAATGGAAACGGCTCCTGGCACCTGGCTTTCCAGTTGCGCCAATACATCAGGGTCAACCAGCCGACCGGCCTCGTCCAACCCTGGCTGTCCGTCTCGGGGGTGCCACTTGGCTATAAACGCCCCGTTACCATGACGAACAGCCAGCTCTACATCGTAGTAGTTGTGCGGGGTAAAATGCTGGATGTCGAGATCACGCTGGGCCACCAGTCCTAATACGGCACTTTGCACACGCCCGACAGATAGTGTGGCCTTAACACCCGCCTGATCCGACAACTTGCTGTACAGGCGGCTACAGTTCATACCCAGCAGCCAGTCCGCCCTGGAGCGCGTGGTGGCTCGTCGTGTCAGATGGGCAAAGTTCGCGTTGGGCTTGAGGTTCTGAAAGGCTTTGCGAATGGGGGACGGGTTCAAATCCGCGATCAGCACACGGCTCACCGGCCCCTGCCAGCCCAGGTACTCGATCACCTCATCAACCAACATGTTCCCTTCGGCGTCCAAATCTCCAGCATTACAGACTTCGCCTGCCCCTTGCATCCCCTTCTTGATCTGCGCCAGCATCTTCTTTTTGCCTGCATCGTTGGGCGATTTCAGCTTCCAGGGATCAGGATGAATCGGCAGGTCGTCTATCGACCAGCGTTTATAGCGCTCGTCATAGTCTTGAGGATCGTACTGCTCAAGGATATGACCCGCACATGCCACGATTCGGTTTTCATCGACCTCGAAAATACCGTCCGCATTCCGCGTGGGGCGTCCAGACGACAAGGCTTCTGCTATAGCTCTGGCGACGTTGGGTTTTTCAGCAATGACCAGGCGTATTGACATGGATTGGCCTCTTAATACTGTGTGGGGATTGGACGGGTTGGCGTCGCATGGCAGTGCTGATCGGCTTCCAGCGCCGCGCACTCTTGAACTCGCCTTTCGTTGTCGCGTCTATAGCGTGAAATGTGATGGCGGTGGCGCTGGATGGTGCTTTCTAGCGCCTCGATGGAGGCAGACAGGGGTGAGTAGGGATAAGGACGGTATCGAAACGGCGCATCCGGCATAAAAAGGCTCCTGAGACTGGTTATCGGATACGCTACAACACTTAGGCGTCAGTCAACGGCTGCGGAGGTAGGAAAAATCGGGGTAAAGGTTTCATCTATTTGTTGATTAATGAGATATAGTCAGAGTCAATGCTTTCCAAAAAGTGAAAAACCCCAAGCCGGTATGGCAAGGGGTTTCACTTGTGCTTGTCGCTGTTTGCAATGATTCGGTGAGCAATGAAAATCCCGTAAAGCCCAATGCTGCAAAACAGCAAAGTGAATAGGGATATTGTCACATAGAGCGCCATGTTAGGACTCCTTGTTGGCAACCTCATCTGCATGACGGGCAGCGGCATCGAGAACGATAGCCACTACCCAGATTAACGCACCTGCACCTAGTAGCAAAAGGGTCAGAAAAAAGGCGGTCAAACCGCTTCCTGACAGCAATACACTACCTGCGCCAGTACCCAGCACGCCAAGTCCCATCTTGCGAAGGTCTTTGGAGACTTCCAAGAGAGTAGCAGGCGGTACGCTATGCAAAGGAGGGACATTAGCTCCCCCGAGTTTCAGCGCTTTCCAGCGTTTTTTGATTGACTTCATAAGCATTACCTCATTTTTTGAGGGGGTAATGCCCCCACGGGGCGCATTACCCCGTGGGTTGAAATTAAATGTTGCGATAGACCCGCCATCATAAAACTGCCTGATGGATGCTATCTATGAGTGCCTGACGTGACGGAAATGACGGTATGCCGTGTTGCTTTAGCATGTCATTCCAGTCAATGCCTTTGGCATCGTTTGGGATAATGGCATCGGGCAGCATGATCACGACCCTGACACCCTTTTCCTTCATCCGTGCCTTGAGTTGTTCAGCGGCCACTTCACCGGCCCTGGAACGGTCACGATCAGCCCATACGACCAGCGTATGAACGTCAGACGGAGGATTGAAACCGGCCAGCAGCGTGGCATTGACACACGACCATGTTGGAAGACGTGTGGCATTGTACGCGGCAGCAGCCGTCTCCATACCTTCAGCAAGCCCCAGAATACCCCGAGGCATCGCTAAGGGGATGGCCCCGCCGGTCACGCTCATGCCAAGGGGCAGCGCGAGCATCTTGCGGGGATGATCGACATTGGCCTTCCCTGCCCCATCGTGTGACAGGTAGGTACGGTGCAAGGTCGAAATCTGTCCGTGTTCATCCCGAATAGCCGCCACCAAGGCAGGATAATGCCCCAGTACCGCTATCTGTTCCTGGATGATCACCTCACCGGAAGCCGTCACTTCCTGTCGCTCAATGGCACCGTAGTACGCCAGCTCTGGATGAAATCGCACTGAATGGCCAGCGGCCAGTGCGTTCAGCATGGCATCGCTATGCGCAATACCACGGCTACCCAGATAGGCGTTGACGGCCTGCGAGCGAGGATCGGTTAACGCCAGAGTTTCACCCCAAAGCGTCTGCAACCGTTTCCGGTGTTCCTGTTGATTCACTTGCTGTTGTTGCGCCAGCCGTTGCTTGGCCGCTTTCGCCGTTGCCTGTGCATCATGGTTGGCCTGTCGCAGTGCAGAATGCACACGCTTGGGCTGACCTGCATGGCGCTTGCGGTAGGGTTCCATGCCCAGAATTAACGCCACTTCCGTAACGGTCGTGCGAAAATCCCAGTCGTTGAGCCACATCAGCAGTGAAAATCCGTCTGTCAGCGCACCGACATTGGGATCATTGTGAATGCCACCACCGCTTTCATCGAGATCACGGGGAAACAACCGAAAGCCGTCTGTTCCCTCTCCCGTCTTGGGGCAAGGAACATGGCGACCAGGTTTGCCAAGTGCGGGGGCCAACGCGCTGAAATGACTGAGAATCGTCACCCAGCTGCCTCGGGCTGCCCGTTTCACCTCATCGGTTTTGAAAAATTCACTGTCACGATCAATCATCATGGGCGAGTCTCCATTGGTTTTCGGGGCTTCCGAAAACCACCGCGTTGAACGCAGGGGCTTTAGGGAAGCCCCGAAGGGAGACACGCCCCCTCAAGGGAGTCGTTATCTCCCCTGGGGATGAATCATCTTGCGCCGCTACGCCGTCAAAGACGTGTAGCGACGTTGGCGTAGTTCAGGATCAGCCTCTTTGACGACCTCATATAACTCGCGGACTTTATAAATCGGGATGGCACCAGCAAAGCGATAGTGCTGACCATGCCCCATTAAAAAAGCCGGAGTACAAGGCACCCAACGGGCGTTGTCGATCTTGAACTTGGTAGTTTGTTGCAATCCCTGGCCATCATGTAGCGTGTCGATCAGGATTTGCCCACGCAGCACGCTATCGAGCTTCTGCGTAGTGCCAGGTGCGATACACACAGCGCCGTTATCGTCATCCACATCCACAATCAACACGGGCCGATATTTCGGCCCAGGACGATGCGGTGTTTCAGACTCGGGCATCCAGGCGTAAATCACACTGCCAACAAAGTGATGGTTAGACGGCACCATGTCGCACCTCCCGTTGGAAGGGTGACGTGAGTGCGCCGTTGTTCAGCCAGAAGTCGTCACGATCCCGTTCGCGTCGGATGGTCGTCAGTGGTGTACTGATACCTCCCAACTCGCGTGCCAGAATGCGACGGATCAACTGCTCAGGGGTGAGATGCAGACGACGTGCCTGCGAGAGCAGAACGCCATACATGACCTCATGTTCCTGATAGTGAACGGTGAATGTTTGCATAGAGCCTCCAGATCAAAAACGGACGCTCCCTGGCCCCTGCGGGCAAGAAAACGCCCGCATAGGGTGTGTGAATTAACCGGCTTTCAGGTGCTTGTTCAGCAGTGCATCCATCCGGTCTTCCTGGGCCAGCGCTTTTTTATAAGCGCTTTCCCAACTGCGTAATGTCTGTTCTTCACGAAACGTCAGCACGTCACGGCAAGCCGTGTCGTAGCGCTTTCGCATCGCCAGAATCGACAGCATTTCCTGAATCCGCTCTGCCAGTGTGGCAGCAGATTGGCCAGGCATAGGTGTTACCGGCACGCTCCAGGTGATTCGGCCTTTCGGCGCGTCAATATCAATCTGGAGTGTCGAGGGTGAAGTGTTCATGGCGAACCTCATCTGTTATCGGGGAACGCCACCCCAAAAGGGAGCGAGCCCCCTGCTTGGGAAAAGTGGTGATGTCGATGCTTACCAATCTCGGGTCTTCATCTGCTTGGCAGTGAGGATTGTCCGTGACCGAAGGGCATCAGGATCGTCGTAGCCGAGCATGGTGCAGCAGTTCAGAAATGACAGCGGATTGTCCGTGTCATCTGACAGCAACCATTCACGAGCCTCGGAACGAGTGAACTGCCCCGCAAAGGGACTGCCCACTGAATACAGCGATGCTTTCAGGAAATTCTTGACGAAATTCAGGATCACATCATCTGTCCAGAGCTGCTTGTTAGGCGTGAGTTGCGGTGGTGTCTCAGTCTCAACAACGGATAAACGGCTTTCCGTTGGTGCGACATTCTCCTGATCACTGTCATTGGCAGCGGGTTTCAGGAGATTGATACCTACCTCAAGGTACGCCTCATAAAGCAATTCCAATTGAGCGTCATTGTGGCGGCGTATTGCCATACCCACCTCCTTGGAAGGCAGGCACACCACCCCCAGAGGGGGCGATATACCCCCTTCTGGGTGAAGACAGCCACGGGTTGACCGTGACGTAGTGTGTTACTTCAGGATGGCAGCGCGAGCCACATCCATCAGCGTTGCTTCCAGGTCGGCAAGATCATTGACGACCGTGGCGTTGTCGATAAGCCCCGTGATGGCATCATTGAGAATACCGATACCCACGAACTCTACCGATTTTGATAACTCCCGAATGGCTCCCTGGCAGGCCCAATGGTCATTGGGTTCCCCGTCAGTCAGCACAATCATCACCTTGCGTTCCTCGGACGTTTTGCTTAACTCAACGCCGCTGTACCAAAGGGCTTCCGCTAATGCAGTACTCCCCTCAGGGCGTACTGCAAAGCGAGGGAGCGTCTTGTGATTCAATGTTTCGCCGTGGCGTAGCATTGGCGTGATTTCATCGCGTGATGCAAACGCAGTGGCTCCCACGTTGACCCCTTTGATGCGCAAAAGGGCTTGTGTGAGCGCCATACAGGCATTTCTTGCTATCTGAAATGGCATCTTGATCCCCAGTTTTTCACTGGAATCCGCCTCGCCCATCGCGTTTTCAATGTCAGAGGCGTCGATACTGCGCGCTGCCACACTCGGCATGTCAGCATTGGCAACAAACATCGACCCTGACATATCCACCAGGATATGCACGGCGGCATTCGGCTTTTTCACACTGTCCTTGGCACTGAAGATGCGGGTATCCCCCACAGACATCCGTGCTAGGTGCTTTGTGTTAATCCGCTTACCACGACGTGCAGGCCGTACCGGCTGCCGTTGTGTCGCCTCTACCAGCCCCGCTAGGCGGTTCTGGAGCTTATGCGATGTGGCTTGAACATGCGCTTTCAGTGCATGGCCCAGGCCATCCCCATGTTGCTTAACGAGCAACGCATCACCGTTCATGGCGATAGTGCTGCTGTCAGGAATGGTCACAGGATTGGGATTGTCAAAATCCTGATCCCGATTCATATCCGCCCGCAGCGCACTCATGGGGTCTTTGATGTTGTCGTCAGCCGTCGCCGTCAATACAGAGCGGGCATTTTGCTTTGCCGTATCAGCATCAACGTCGCCCTGACGACTTGTGCTGGAGTTCTGGCGGGCATCCCCATTGGGATCATCCGCGCCGTCACCCGTTGCACTATCCTGGTCAGCATCGGTGTCATCACTGTCACCTTGACTGCCATCATCTGCATCCGAGTCCTCATCACCGTCACCACCGCCTGCGTTACCGCTGGCCGTATCATCGGTATCCGTATCATCGGAGGGTGTGTCGCCGCTTTCCCCCGCAGCGTCGCTGCCTTGGGTATCACTACCGTC
>NZ_JABUZF010000125.1:0-3308 GCF_014897885.1 Halomonas sp. 3D7M
CGGGGGGGGGGCTTGCTTTTTTAATGTATGCTAGCACCCATCAGAAAACGCGATGGGATTAATAGGATGAATGAGCGCCAAGACACCGCTGATATCGATTTGATGACTGAGATCTCCACTCTCTATTATGTGCAGGGCGAGACTCAGAAAGTGATCGCCAATCGGCTCGGACTTTCCCGGATCCGGGTGGGTCGACTGCTCAAGCGCGCCCAGACGGAGGGGATCGTGGATGTCCGGGTGCGTCAGCATCCAGCAGTCAGCGCTGAGATTGAGTTCGAGCTGAAGCGTCGCTTTGGTCTGAAGCGCGCCCTGATCGCTTTGGATAACGCCGATCCGGACATTCAGCGCTCTTCAGTGGCCAGCCTGGTGGCTGACTATCTATCACGCATCTTGACCGATGGTCAGATCGTTGCTGTGGGTATGGGGCGTAATGTCGGGGCGGTGGCCGACAATATCTTCGGTGCCGAGCCGCTTAACGTGTCTTTCGTTTGCGCTATCGGTGGCTCGCTAAGGGCAGGGGAGTACATGAATCCGGACCATATCTGTCGGCGCATGGCGAGCAAGTTCGGAGCGGAAAGTGAAACCCTCTACGCACCGGCACTGGTGCAGAATAGCGAGCTGCGTGATGCTATCTATGAAAACCCGACCGTACGTCAAACCCTTGATCGTGCTCGCCGTGCCAATATAGCACTGATTGGCGTTGGCGATGTTAGCGAAAACAGTAACATGGTGCGCATGGGTTGGTTCACTCCCCAAGAGATTGCCGAGGCGCGACTCTCTGGTACCGTTGGCGACGTGATGGGCTACGACTTTATCGATATTCATGGTCACCCCTCTGCTACGCCTATGCAGGGCCGGGTTATTGGTCTGAGTATTCAGGATCTGACCCGAGTGCCCGATGTTATTGCCATTGCCAGCGAAAACACCAAGGCGGTGGGTATTCTTGGGGCGCTGCGTACTGGAGTGATTGATACCCTCGCTACAAGCGCCTCCAATGCGCACACTATTATTCGCCTGGATGAGGCGACCCGTCGGGGCGAGAGCTCCACCTGATCGAGCAGGTCCAGCTACCCATTGCCTACCTAATAAGCCACCTCGCACCACCTGCTGATGCGAGGTGATGGCGCTCGTCTCTGGATGTTGCTAGGCCCCTGCTCTTTGTCCTTCGGTATGACGGTTTGGAAAAAAAACCTGTTACTCGTCTTAAAATATGTTCATATGATCACTATGTGATCACATAATTTTAGTTAAATTGTTGCCCTCCGCATCACTATGCTGCTGCATGGATAAGATGAAATATATAAAATCCTTAATAATCATAAGCATATTAGTTATCCTAAAGTATTAGAGAGTTATTGGTACTGGATGCATTGACGCAGCAACAACTCTGATACTTAATACATATGAACGAAGAGAGAGCTTTTGTAATAATCGGCATGCTAAGGAGGTTCACATGACCAGCGCCAGCAGTAACGTGACAACTACCAACCTTGAAGTACCTGAAACCATGAAGGCTGTGGTTGCTTATGCTCCCGGTGATTACAGGCTGGAAGACGTGGCGGTTCCCAAGGCGAGAGATGGCGAGGTACTGATCAAAGTCGAGGCATGCGGTATATGCGCCGGTGATCTGAAAGCCTATGAGGGTGCGCCGAGTTTCTGGGGCGATGAAACACAGCCGGCCTACATCAAGGCCCCCATGATCCCCGGGCATGAGTTTATTGGACACGTTGTAGGGCTCGGCGATGGTGTTGAGGGCTTTGCAATCGGAGACAGAATAATTTCCGAGCAAATCGTGCCCTGCTGGGATTGCAGGTTCTGCAATCGCGGCCAGTACTGGATGTGCGAAAAGCATGATGTCTATGGCTTTCAGCACAATGTTAACGGCGGTATGGCCGAGTATATGGTGTTCCCCAAAGAAGCCATCAATTTCAAACTGCCTGATGACATCCCGATGGAGAAGGCCGTTCTGGTCGAACCCTATGCCTGTTCACTGCATGCCGTAAAGCGTGCCCAGATAGAGTTGGGTGATGTTGTGGTGCTGTCGGGAGCGGGAACGCTGGGGCTGGGCATGATCGGTCCCATCAAGAAATCCGGCCCTGCCAAGCTGGTTGTCCTTGATTTGAACAACAACCGCCTTGAACTTGCCAAGAAATTTGGTGCGGACATCGTGCTCAACCCTGCTGAGGTTGATGTCGTTGACTATGTAAAGAGCATCACGGATGGCTATGGGTGTGATGTCTATATAGAAGCTTCTGGTGCAGTGCAATCGGTTGAACAGGGTTTGTTCATGATTCGCAAGCTGGGCCGTTTCGTGGAATTCAGTGTTTTTAAGGACCCGGTAACCGTTGACTGGAGCATTATCAGTGATCGCAAGGAGCTCGATGTTCTCGGCGCCCATCTTGGCCCGTATTGCTACCCCCTAGTGATCGAAGGAATCAGCAACGGAGACTTCCCCACCGACAATGTCGTCACACACAAGCTGCCACTTGAAAAATTTCATGATGGACTGGACTTGATGCGCAATGAGCCTGATGCGTTGAAAGTGGTACTAGTGCCGGATTGGAAGGGCTAGTCGTCAGGAGGGCTAGCCTCCCTGGTGGCTAGTCCAAGCTCAATAACTAACATCCAAATACAACGATAAGTGGAGTTGTCATGACGGCCACAATAAATTTTGCTTCCAAAGCCAGTGGGAAGCATAGAGGGGCTTACGTCCTTGGTGCATTAACACTGCTGCTTGTCATTCTCATGATGATGGACACCCATACGGTCAAGATCAGCGAACTCGAAGACTCAGGCGAATTTTCTCAACAGCGTTTTGGAGAAGAGAACTTTCCGTCTATTCAGGAATATATTCAAGCCAATGCCATCAGTGCTGAAGAATTGGCGGCTGAGGTGCTGGAAGATGCCGGTGCCGCTGGCCAGGCCTATGGTGTTGCGGCGGGAATTGGTCACATTGTACCGGTGACGATGACGGGCGTCGCTGAAGCAGGCCAGTCAGGTATCTATTCTCTCGATATTGAGGGAGTACCCGACGATATCACTATTCGCGTTCAGACCGGCCCTGTTATCAATGGCACCACGCTGCGTGATGCCACAGGAGATATCGCATTTGGCAACTTCACTAACCAAATCGAGTATCAGGATGCGGGGGCGGCTCTTAACGAAG
Organism: Halomonas sp. 3D7M; assembly: GCF_014897885.1. Lineage (NCBI taxonomy): Bacteria > Pseudomonadati > Pseudomonadota > Gammaproteobacteria > Oceanospirillales > Halomonadaceae > Halomonas > Halomonas sp. 3D7M. Next base: position 3,167 of record NZ_JABUZF010000125.1, read on the forward strand.
AGATGAAACGTCAGGTATTGGAAGGTATCTCCGAGCTGGATCTGACCGGCAAAACCCTTGAAGTAGTGGGTGCCTTCATGCTGCTAAACCCCAGTCACTGGCTGGTAACCCCGGTGCAGTTGAACGTTTCTGAGTGAGGGTT
>NZ_JABUZF010000126.1:0-1044 GCF_014897885.1 Halomonas sp. 3D7M
ACGCCTTGGAATGAACGCTTACGTTCCAAAATGCTTTGTTAAGTCCTGTTGGGCCTTTTGGACCCTTGTACACTATGGTGAGCACCCTTTAGATATGGTTGCGACGCATGAGCCTGAGTAGTGAGCAAGTGTTCCCATGTCGAGCACGAAGTGAGATTTTGTGTGCGTATTGAGCGGGTTCCGTAGGTAGTCCGTTGTCACAGCGAATAGAGCGCGGTTTGCCCCGCCACTCAATGATCTGCTCCAGTGACCGTATAACACGCTCTGTCGGAAGCGAGAAGTCTACTTCGATGCAAAGGCCTTCGCGGTTGAAGTCATCAATCACATTCAGCAGCCGGTATCTGCGACCATCGTTGAGCTGGTCGTGCATGAAGTCCATCGACCAACTGTCATTGATCATTTCCGGCACGGCCAATGGCTCCGGCTTTTCACGAACCAGGCGTTTCTTGGGTTTTATCCGCAGGTTCAGTTCCAGCTCCCGATAAATTCGGTAAACCCGTTTGTGATTCCAGCCAAACCCTTTGACGTTTCTCAGGTGCAAAAAGCACAGGCCGAAGCCCCAATTGCGCTGGTTATGGGTCAACCGGATTAGCCAGTCGGCGATCTCGGTATTCTCGCTGCTGAGCTTGGCCCGGTAGCGATAGCAGGTCTCGCTGATGCTGAACATCCAGCAAGCCAGTCGAATGCTGATGCGCTTCTCATTGACGGCTTTCTGCGCCATCTCACGGCGTCGAGACGGCTTCACCACTTTTTTTCGATGGCTTCCTTGAGGATGTCCGCTTTCAATCGTTCCTCAGCGTACATCTTCTTGAGCCGTCGGTTTTCATCCTCTAGCTCTTTCAACCGGGCCATCATGGACGCATCCATGCCGCCGAATTTAGCTCGCCACTTGTAGAAAGTCGCACTGCTCATGCCATGCTCACGACACAGCTCTGGAACCGGAGCGCCGCCTTCGGCTTGCTTGAGAATTGACAGTATTTGGCTGTCAGAAAAACGTGATTTTTTCATGCAGAATCTCCCTGCGTTTAGCTTACGGAAAATTCT
>NZ_JABUZF010000127.1:0-2061 GCF_014897885.1 Halomonas sp. 3D7M
ACCTGCCCATATTCGCCGCTACCCTTTTATGCTGGCAGCTGTTCCGGGGGCAGAGGGCTCAGGCAGCGAGCGGCAGTATATTATTCAGTTTGATGCCGAGGCGAGCCACTTGGAGCGCCCTGATGGCCTGGCGCTTTTTGATGACCAAGGGCAGGCCACAGAGACGCTTCAGCAAATTCAGAAGGTGCTTACCAATCTAGAGCGGGAAAATCACCGCACCCTAGGCCTGGTGGCTGAGCTAGAAGCGGTAGGCCTGCTGGCCGAGCGGCAAATCCTTGTGGGCGAGGAAGGCAAGGGTGGAAAGCGTCTAACCGGTATCCGTTTGGTGGATGAAAAAGCATTGGCTGCACTCGATGCCGATACGTTGGCTAAGTTGCGCACCAGTGGCGCCCTGGCACTGGTGTACGCACACCAGATGTCGCTCAACAACCTCAAAGATGGCCTGCTAGCGCAAATGACCCGCACACCAGATGTGGCTGATCCACCCATGTCGTTAGATGAACTCTTCAACGAAGGCGATGACGACTTTGCCTTCGATTTCGATAGTTAATTCTTACAATCTGGGAGTTATCCATTGCCGGTAAGTTACAAACCTTGACCAACTGCGAAACCTCGTACAGCACCTGCGAGTTCTTTGAAGCTGTTCAGTATCAAGTGATGAGCATCTGGGTAATGGATGAACAAACTCAGTGCCTAAAGTAGCTAGCCCTATAGCTCGCCTCGTTGGTCTTGATAGCCATATCTTTCCTTACTCGGCGTGGCTTGCATAAAAACGACTTTCAATGATGGTACGCGGGTCTCAGGTTCTGGGGCGTTGGTGGGTCGCAATGGTTTGAAATCAACCCAGCAATATCGGTCGTCTGCATGGTATGCGTCAAGCAATGAGTTTTTGGATGATAAGGCAGGGCCAACGCTAGAGAGATGCTAATCGACTCCCTTTATGGACGGTGTTTAGCGCGGACCCTAGATGCTGAGGGAGCAGCTTATTGGCGTGCCGGAAGATATCGATACATACCTATTTGGCTAGAAATACTTCGATTGAATGTATTCTATTGAGCGACGTCAAAGGTATGGAATGAATATTTTTACCAGGCTGGTTGAATTAAGTACAATGCCGCGTTGGTTTTAGGCGACGAGATTGGGAAGTGATGGCGAAATTACCGAAAAGCATTGTTATTGAAGGACGTCGTTACCCTACGTGGGCATTAAGCGCTAAATCGCGTAAACAGCTGATAAACCTAGACTGTGTAGATGCGCATATCGCAGAGCTTCATCAACGGCTAGCGCATCATTATGTTGCTCGTGAGCATTATCAATTACTGCTGGCGAGTGCGTTGCCAAAACCCCATCGGCAGCCTTCAGTATCCGAAACCACCAGAAGTTTTTGGCAAAGTGTTTCAAAAGAATGGGCTCAAAAGCACTGGCCCACTAGAACGGCTACGTTAAGCTTGATCACCTTTGAATCGACTGGCCATTATCGGCAAGGAGATAGAGTGTTATGTTATGTAAAAGGTCATGGGGTGGTGGGTTGGGGAGTGGTTGAAATAGATATCCACTCAACCAAAAGGCATTTGGCCTGGCGAGTAAGCGTACCGACTCTGGATAAAGCGCTGCCTGCTAAAGCACTAAAAGAGTTTTCGCTACGCCACCCGAGTCGTTCATCGCAGTTGCTGCCAGCAGCAGCTGATATTGAAGGGCTATTGTCAGCGCTTGCAGCAAAAGCCGCATAATCGAAGGTTCATGAGATGCGTACGCTTTCGATATTCACGTGCACAGCTGTAATAATTCATCTCTAATTTTATGATTACCCATTAAGGAGCTATGTATGGCGAAGGATAAAGCACAAACAGTAACTATCGACGGTAGTGAATACAATGTGTCAGATCTGTCTGAAAATGCACGCAACCAGCTACTCAACCTGCGCGTGACTGATCAAGAGATTCAGCGTTTGAACCAGCAATTGGCTATCGCGCAAACGGCTCGCGCAGCCTATGCGCGTATATTAAAAGATGAGCTTCCGGAGCCACAAAAGACGCATTAAAGATAATCCCGCCTTATTCA
>NZ_JABUZF010000128.1:0-3406 GCF_014897885.1 Halomonas sp. 3D7M
GGCAGCAATCCGTAGACGCAATGCATTCAGCTTAATAAAGCCTTCTGCGTCTTTTTGATCGTACGCGCCCGCATCATCTTCAAACGTTGCAATCGACTCATCAAACAACGACTGATCGGACTTACGCCCTACAACCGTTGCATTGCCTTTATAGAGCTTCATGCGAACAACGCCCGCGACGTTTTTCTGTGTTTCGTCGATCGCCGCTTGTAGCATACGACGCTCGGGGCTCCACCAATAACCGTTGTAGATCACTTCAGCGTATTTAGGCATTAGTTGATCTTTCAAGTGCGCTTCTTCACGGTCAAGCGTCAGCGACTCGATAGCGCGGTGAGCACGCAGCATGATTGTGCCCCCTGGTGTTTCATAGCAACCACGGGACTTCATACCAACATAACGGTTTTCAACGATATCCAGGCGGCCAATACCATTATCGCCACCTAGTTTATTAAGCTTTTCAAGCACTTCATGAGGCTTAAGCGCTTCGCCATCAATAGCGACGATATCGCCATTCTCAAACGTCAGCTCTACATAAGTCGGCTGCTCAGGCGCAGCTTCAGGAGAAACACTCCAACGCCACATGTCCTCTTCTGCTTCCGCCCATGGGTCTTCCAAAATGCCGCCTTCATAAGAAATGTGCAGCAGGTTGGCATCCATGGAGTACGGTGATTTTTTCTTTTTATTAGAAAAATCAACGGGAATTTTGTGCTCTTCGCAGTAAGCCATCAACTTCTCACGCGAAGTAAGATCCCATAAACGCCAAGGAGCAATAACCTTCACGCCAGGTTTGAGTGCGTAGCCACCCAGTTCAAAACGAACTTGATCGTTCCCTTTACCCGTTGCACCGTGAGAAATGGCATCAGCGCCCGTCTCATTAGCAATTTCAATCAAGCGCTTAGCAATCAACGGACGAGCGATAGAAGTGCCGAGCAGATACTCGCCTTCATAGATGGTGTTCGCTCGGAACATTGGGAATACATAATCGCGAACAAATTCCTCGCGAAGATCTTCGATATAGATCTCTTTAACACCCAGTGCTTGAGCCTTAGTGCGTGCGGGCTCGACTTCTTCACCTTGACCGATGTCGGCTGTAAAGGTCACTACCTCGCAGTTGTAGGTCTCTTGCAACCACTTAACGATAACGGATGTGTCCAGGCCGCCTGAATACGCCAGCACAACCTTTTTGACATCGGACATTCTTTGCTCCTTGTTCATGAAAAGTAGTTCACCCAACGACACCGCGCTGAGCGCAGTGCAATAACATAAACTACGAGTATAGCGCTCTCAATGCTCAGCGAATACCGTCAACGACGCCTAAGGGGTAAAGCTGCTAGAATCATAGCCAACAAAGGGGTTGCTTTAACCGCTTATTCTAACTACTTACTCGCTTTACTAAGGAGAGCTGCATGAGCGAGGCATTTGCCCGCGAATTGATGGCCCAACGTTTTCGCAGTTATCTGCCGGTTGTCATTGATTTAGAAACGGGTGGGTTTAACGCCCAAAGTGACGCAGTACTCGAAATTGCTGCCGTGACGCTTACCATGGACCCTGACGGTAATTTATTACCCGACGCCACTTACGCGTATCACATTCATCCGTTTGAAGGCGCGAACGTTGAGCAATCCGCCCTTGATTTCACAGGCATTAATCTAGATGACCCACTGCGTCGCCAAGTGGCGCTAAGCGAATCTGAAGCGCTAGGTGAAATTTTTCGCCCTATCCGCAAATCAATCAAGGCACATGGGTGCTCACGGGCAATACTGGTTGGTCATAATGCTGCCTTTGATCATGGCTTCCTAAATGCGGCGGCGAACCGCTGCAGCGTAAAACGGAATCCGTTTCACCCTTTTTCCAGCTTTGACACAGCAACCCTGGCAGGCTTTGTATATGGTCAAACAGTGCTTGCTCGTGCATGCCGCGCGGCAGGTATCGAGTTTGATAACAAGTCCGCCCACTCGGCCCGCTACGATACCGAACGCACAGCAGAGCTCTTTTGTGCGATGGTCAACCGCTATAAAGACTTAGGCGGATGGCGGCTGGCTCAGCAGGAACAAGAACTGGACGACAGCGAGTAATGAGCCTCCAAGATGCACCCACAGTGGCTTTGCGCTAAACTTCGCGGCTGCAGGCCACGCGTTTGCACGATCTTTCTACGTAAGCGTGTCATTAGTGGTAAGCGTGCCATTAGTGCGCGCTGCTTAATGCACGATTATGAAAACAAGCAAAGGGGCGTCATTACCCCTTGCTTGAATACTGTTTTAACTACCCGTTTTCAGGAGATGAGACGTTTCCATGGCCCAGCATAATGCCTTTTACGCCCAGTCCGGTGGCGTTACCGCCGTCATCAATGCCAGCGCCTGCGGCGTTATCGAAGCTTGCAGACAAGCGCCCGACCAGATTGGCAAGGTATATGCCGGTCATAACGGCATTATCGGTGCCTTAACGGAAGACCTCATCGATGTGACTCAAGAGAGCGATGAATCGATTGCTGCCTTACGCCATACGCCTGGCGGTGCCTTTGGTTCCTGCCGCTACAAGCTGAAAGATATTGATACCCACCGTGCTCAATACGAACGCTTAATCGAAGTTTTCAAAGCCCACGATATTCGCTACTTCTTCTACAATGGCGGCGGTGATAGCGCAGACACCTGCCTTAAAGTGTCCCAACTGTCTGAAAAACTCGGCTACCCGCTAACCGCGATTCATGTGCCGAAAACCGTTGATAACGATCTGCCTATTACCGACAACAGCCCCGGGTTTGGTAGCGTTGCCAAATATATTGCCACCTCTACCCGTGAAGCATCGCTGGATATCGCGTCTATGTGCGCCACATCCACTAAGGTATTCGTCCTTGAAGTGATGGGTCGCCATGCTGGCTGGATTGCAGCAGCGGGCGGCTTAGCAGGAGAAGGCGAAGGCGAGCCGCCTCACCTAATTATCTTTCCTGAAGTATCGTTTGACCGTAAAGCGGTCATGGCGCGCGTTGAAGAGTGCGTTCAGAAGTACGGTTATTGCGTCATCGTTGTCTCTGAAGGCGCACGCTACGAAGATGGCACTTTCCTTGCCGATGCGGGCAATACCGATGCCTTTGGTCACCGCCAGTTAGGCGGCGTAGCACCAACGCTGGCTGGAATGGTGAAGCAAGACCTGGGTTACAAGTACCACTGGGCAGTTGCTGATTATTTACAGCGCGCGGCGCGCCACTTGGCCTCTAAAACCGACGTTGAACAAGCCTATGCAGTGGGCCGCGAGGCGGTAACATTAGCACTTGCAGGCAAAAATGCCATGATGCCCGCCATACGCCGTATTTCACAGGATCCCTATCAGTGGGATGTTATCTCGGCGCCACTGTCCCAAGTGGCTAACCAAGAAAAATTCATGCCACGGGATTTTATTAGCGAAAACG
>NZ_JABUZF010000138.1:0-17740 GCF_014897885.1 Halomonas sp. 3D7M
TTCCGGCATTTCCGCCATCCATGGCGGTCAGATGGCGAAAGTAGCGCCCATGGATGGGTTCACAGCGCCCTCGCGGAAACCTGCCCTCATCACCTGATACACTGGCCGGTTTTAAAACAATAACGCCGGGCTGGGCCCGGCGTTGAATGATGTCGTGCCCCATAGACTGCTTACATGGTCGGCATGGTGAAGTGGTTGGTCTCTTCACGAATGCCGCTGGGCCAGCGTTGGGTGATGGTTTTCATACGGGTGTAGAAACGCACACCGTCGGGGCCGTGCATATGCAGCGGACCAAACAGCGAGCGCTTCCAACCGCCAAAGCTATGGAATGCCATGGGTACCGGGATAGGTACGTTAACGCCGACCATACCGACCTGGATCTGCTCGCAGTACTGACGCGCCGCATCGCCATCGCGGGTAAAGATTGCCGTGCCGTTGCCGTATTCATGAGCGTTGATCATGCTGACCGCTTCGTCGAAGCTGGCCACGCGAGCAATCGCCAACACCGGGCCAAAGATCTCCTCGGAGTGAATACGCATTTTTGGCGTCACATGATCGAACAGAGTGCCGCCAATAAAGTAGCCATCACCTGCGCCATCAACCGTTGTCTGGCGACCGTCGACCACAAGCTCTGCGCCTTCATCCACACCAACCTGAATATAGTCCGCCACCTTGTCGCGATGCTCGCGGGTGATGAGCGGCCCCATATCGTTATCAGGGCCATCAACCAGGCCAGGCCCAACCGTCAGCTTATCCAGTTCAGCTACCAGCTTTTCACGCAGGCGGTTGGCGGTATCTTCGCCCACGGGTACAGCAACGGAAATCGCCATGCAGCGCTCGCCTGCTGAGCCATAAGCCGCGCCCATCAGGGCACCCACGGCTTGATCGAGATCCGCATCAGGCATAATCACCATATGGTTTTTAGCCCCGCCCAGCGCCTGAACGCGCTTGCCATGTGCCGATGCCGTAGCGTAGATGTACTCGGCGATGGGTGTGGAACCCACAAAACTTACCGCCTGAACACGCTCATCGGTGAGCAGCACATCGACGGCTTCTTTATCACCATTGACGACGTTAAAGACACCACCCGGAAGGCCCGCCTCTTTAAGCAGCTCGGCTAAGCGCAGCGGCGTGGAGGGATCTTTTTCCGAAGGCTTCATGACGAAAGTGTTGCCGCAGGCCAAAGCGATGGGGAACATCCACATGGGCACCATGGCGGGGAAGTTGAACGGCGAGATACCGGCGCACACGCCCAGCGGCTGCATCATCGAGTAACTATCAACGCCGGTGCCGACGTTCATGGAGTGCTCGCCCTTCTGCAGGTGGGGAATGCCGCAGGCAAACTCAACCACTTCCAGGCCGCGGGTCACTTCGCCTTTGGCGTCTGAAAACACCTTGCCGTGTTCGCTGGAGATAAGTCGCGCCAGCTCATCGGTGTGCTCCTCGACCAGCGCTTTAAATTTAAACAAGATGCGCGAGCGCTTTAGCGGCGAGACTTTTGACCAGCCGGCAAAGGCTTCGTCGGCGATGCGCACGGCTTCACGAGTTTCATCGGCGGTGGCTAGCGCTACCTGGGCGCTTTGTTCGCCGGTGGCCGGATTATAAACCGGCGCAGTGCGCTGGCTCTGACCGGTGGAGAACTCACCATTAAGATAATGGGATAACGTCTTCATACAAGCTCCTGATTAAAAGGCGGCGACTGGCACCGTTTAGCTGGCAATGTCGAAACCTGCCTGCTCGGCAAGTTGGCGCAAGTTGCGATACCCCAGGCGAGCATAGGTCAACGGATGGGCGACTTCGGGGTCTTGTTCGGCTTCAACCACTAACCAACCCTGGTAGCCCTGTTCGCACAGGTGGGTTAAGGCGGGCAGAAAATCCACATTGCCATCCCCCGGCACCGTAAACAGGCCGTCTAGCACGCCGTTTAAAAAGCTTTTGTCGCGGTTGCGCACTGCGTCCAGCACCGGAAAGCGCAGGTCTTTGCAGTGCACATGGTGGATACGTTGGCTGTAGCGTTTGGCGATGGCGAGCGGGTCGCCGCCTGCACCGCGCAGATGACCAAAATCAAGCAGTAGCCCCACGCCTTCGCCGGTGTAATCCATTAAGCGTTCAACGTCGGCCTGGCTTTCGATCACCGTGCCCAGGTGGTGGTGATATACCAGTTGAATGCCCTGGGATTTCAGGTAATCACCCACCACCTCAAGACCATGCAGCAGGCGCTGCCACTGTTGCCCGGAAAGATGCGGACGCTGGGAGAGCGGGCGCTCCTGATCGCCGTGTACACAGTGGGTAACTTCACATAGCACCATTACCTTAGCGCCGCACAGCTTGAGCAGGTTCATGTGATCCTGAATAGCCTCAATCTCTTCTTCAGGCGTGCGCTCCAACAGCTGCGCAGAGTACCAGCCCGACACAAGCGCCAAGTCGTGGGCGCTTAGCACCTGATTCAAGGCGTCGGGCGTGCGGGGAAACTTGTTACCTAATTCAAAACCACTAAAGCCTGCCTCGCGCCCCTCTTTCAAACAGGTTTCCAGCGGTGTTGCGCCACCCAGGCTGGGCAAGTCATCGTTGGTCCAGGTGAGCGGATTGATGCCTAAAGTAACCGTCGGCATAGCGTATTCCTTGTCATTTTTGTCTGAGTATTTTTGGCGTTAGGGCGCTTTACCCTATCGCCGACTCTCTGATGTTTTGTATTCGATTAGCGGGCCTGACGCTGCTTAGCCTCGCGGTAACCTTGATAGGCTTTATTGACGGCTTCGCGCTCGGAAACCTCGGGCACGGCCACTTCCCACCAGGCACCGCCTTCTTGGGTGCTGGGCAGTGGGTCAGTATCCAGGGCAATCACATAGGTCGAGGAGGCGCTGCGAGCGCGCACCAACGCCTGCTCCAGTTCCGCAATGCCGCTCACTGATTCAGACTCACAGCCCAACGCTTTAGCGTGGGCGGCAAAATCGGTTTTCGGTGCACCAGCCTCGACGGTGCGGCAATCTTGCAGCAGGTTGTTGAACCCCGCGCCGCCGGTGGCGTGCTGCAAGCGGTTGATACAGCCATAACCGCGGTTATCCAACACCACTACCGTCAGCTTGTGGCCCAGCATCACCGACGTCGCCAGCTCCGAGTTGTGCATCAGGTAGCTGCCATCGCCGACCATCACCACTACCTCGTTGTCAGGTTTGGCCATCTTGACGCCCAGCCCGCCGGCAATTTCATAGCCCATGCAGGAGAAACCGTACTCAACGTGGTAGCTGCCAGGGCCCGAACATTGCCAGAGTTTGTGCAACTCGCCGGGCAAACCACCGGCAGCACATACCACGGTGGTATCGTTGCCTGCCTGACGATTGACCGCACCGATCACCTGGGCATCGGTGGGCAGCGCCAGCCCTTGATCTGCGGTTACACGGCGCACTATGTCGGCCCATTCGCGTTTGAGCGTGCCAGTTTGTTCGCGCCATTCATCGCTACCGCGCCACTCGCCCAGCGCTGCGTCGAGTTGCCCCAGCCCGATCAAAGCATCGCAGCTAAGCGGCAACGCTTGATGCTTCAAGCTATCGAAACGGCCAACGTTAAGGGCAATCAGTGTTTTATCGTTGTCTTCAAACAGCGCCCGAGAGCCAGTGGTAAAGTCCTGCAGCCGTGTGCCCACCGCCAAAATTACATCTGCCTGTTCCGCTAACTGGTTGGCAGCTGCACTACCGGTCACCCCAATGGCACCCACAGCGCAAGCGTGGCTATCGGCCAGCGCGCCCTTCCCCGCCTGAGTTTCAGCCACCGGAATAGCGCGCTTTTTGGCAAATTCGGCTAAGGCGTCGCAGGCAACCGCGTAATGTACGCCGCCGCCAGCAATGATCAGCGGGCGTTTGGCCTGTTGCAGTGCGGCGATGGCTTGGCGAAGTTCGAAAGCATCCGGCGGCGAGCGGCGAATGCGATGCACTTTGGGGGCAAAAAATGCCTCCGGATAATCGTAGGCAAAGGTTTGCACATCTTGGGGCAGCGCCAGGGTCGCGGGACCGCAGTGTTCAGGGTCAAGCAGGGTGGCAATCGCCTGGGGCAGGCTGGTCAGCAGCTGCTCGGGGCGGTTAATGCGGTCGAAGTAGCGCGATACCGGGCGAAAACAGTCATTGACGCTAATCGTCGGGTCACCGAAATGTTCCACTTGTTGCAGCACCGGATCGGGTTCGCGGGTGGCAAAGGTGTCCCCCGGCAGCAGCAGGATCGGCAACCGGTTGGCATGAGCAAGCGCCGCGGCGGTGACCATATTGGTCGCCCCCGGGCCGATGGTTGGTCGCCCCCGGGCCGATGGAGCTGGTCGCCGCCATTAGGCGCTGGCGGCCATTGGCCTTGGCAAAGGCGATCGCCGCGTGGGCCATGGACTGTTCGTTATGGGCACGAAAGGTCGGCAATTCGTCTTGCACGTGGTAAAGCGCTTCGCCTAACCCCGCCACGTTGCCATGACCAAAAATCGCAAACACGCCTTCAAACAGCGCCACTTCTTGGCCATTGATCTCAATACGCTGGGCGGCGAGATACTTAACCAGCGCCTGGGCCATGGTGAGTCGAATGGTGCTCATCTTACGTCTCCTCGGTGTGGGCCAGCGTTTGCGGCTGCGCCTGCCTTAATTGCCGCCACGCCGTTATCAGCTCGGCATAGTTCTGGGCGACTCGCGCTACCAAGCTAGCGTCATCGATACGCCCAGCCAGCCAATCACGACTCGCACTAGCAAATAGCGTGCGACCAACGGTGAAACCCTTACAGCAGGCATGATTGGCGGCTGCTTCAAAGCCGCGTTTCATGTCGTCCATAGGGGCGTCGAGCCCGAGCAGTACGACCCCGCGGCAGTAAGCATCCTCGCGCTCAATGGTCTCGCCCACCGCCTGCCAGGCAACATCCGTCATTGAGGGTAGCTTCCACCAGTCTGGGCGAATGCCTAGGTTGTAGAGCCGCTGAAGGCTGCGCGGTAGCGTCGTGTTATCGCTTTGCATATCAGCGGGAGGGATTATCTCAATCAGCAACTCCAGCCCATAAGCACAGGCCGCCTGATAGAGCTGGCGCAGACGCTCCTCCTGCTCTAGGCGCAATGAGAGTTCATCGTCAGGGTGGTAGAACACCAAGCATTTAATGATCTGTTCTCTAGGCCAGTTGCGTAGGCAGGCACCTAAGTCATCGCCATGCTGGAAACGCAGCGGGCGTGAGCCTGGCAGCTCCACCGGCCGACCAATCCACCAGCCTTTTCCACTGGCTTGATTGAGTGCGTCTTGACCCAGCACGTCATCAACCAGGATTGCGGGAGTGGAAATGCCACCCAGCTTGGCGCCCTCTTCAGCGGCGCTGACCAGGAGTTTTTTAAGCTTAGGAAGGCGCGCACTATCGGCATGCTCTTCGCGGGCCATATCGGTAAGCTGGCGACGGTGGTCAAATGCTAACCCCAACACTTCGGGCCATTGAACGGGCACCCGGGTAGTGACGCGGTGCAGATGATTCAGGCGTTGATCGATATCCGGACGGGGTACCTCATCCCGGCGCGCCAAGTAATCAAATAACTCGTCTTCAGTGGGCATGGCGGGAGCACAGCCGTGGCGGGAGACCACCAGCGCGCCACAGGCATTGGCATAGCTGGCACTGGTTTGCCAGGGTTCATTGCGCAGCCAGCCGCGTAGCAAGCCACTCATAAAGGCATCGCCAGCGCCCAGCACATTGAGCACCTCGACCTGAACGCCCTTGACTAGAATGCCGTCTTCAATGCGGTCAGGAATAGCGCCTTCAAACACGACACAGCCCATGGGGCCCAGCTTGCATACCAGAGTGGCTTCACTAACCTCACGTACCGCGCGCAGTGCCGTTAAGGTGTCGGTGCTGCCGCCGGCAATATGAAACTCCTCTTCGGTGCCTACAATCAGGTCAAAATCTGGCAACCAGCGTTGCAGATCTGTAGTGACTTTTTCATCGGCGATAAAGCGGGTTTCACCATCACCAGGGTTGGTCAGCCCCCACAGTACGGGGCGATAGTCGATGTCCAGCACTCGCTTCACGCCATGATGGGCGGCGGCGTCCAGTGCTTTGCGGCACGCCCGGCGAGTGGTATCGGTAGAAAGATGGGTGCCGGTAATCGCCAGCGCCTTGGCCCGAGCGATAAATTCAGGGTCGATGGCATCGGCGTCGATGGCCATATCGGCACAGTCGCGGCGGTAAAATAGCAGCGGGAAGCTTTCGCGATCTTTTAACGCCAGCAGCACCAAGCCGGTGTGGCGCTCGGGGTCGGTTTGTAGCGCGGAGGTATCCACCCCCACTCGTGCTAATTCCTCGCGAACAAAGTTGCCCATTTGTTCATCGCCGACCCGCGAGAGCATGGCAGACTTCAATCCCAAACGAGCGGTACCGTAAGCCATATTGCCCGAGCTGCCACCTAGGTACTTGGCAAAGCTCGCCACGTCTTCTAAACGGCTGCCAATCTGTTCGGCGTACAGGTCGACCGCCACACGTCCCAGGCAAATCAGGTCAAGCGGCCGGTGTTGACTATTGTTATTCAGCATAAATGTCTCCCCACGTCACAAATTCGTGGTATCGGGCAAAAGAGGGCACTGGGCATAAAAGCGTCTTGGGTGGCTATCGATGAGGCTTACCTAAAATGAGAAGGCAGCACGGAATCGATCAAGGGCGAGGCCGTCATCGCCAGAGGCCCAACCTTCTAACCCCACCGTGCCGCGATAACCTATGTCGTTCAGCGCTTGAGCAATGGCCGGGTAGTTAATCTCGCCAGTCCCCGGTTCGCAGCGCCCAGGCACATCGGCTACCTGCACTTCACCAATGTACGGCCCGCAGCGGCGAATCAATTCAATCAGATTACCTTCGCCAATTTGGGCGTGATAAACATCTAGCATGATGCGCAAGCTAGGCCGATCAACACTCTCCACCAGTGCTAGAACATCTTCCAAGCGAGCAAACGGCACGCCGGGGTGATCAACCTCGGTATTGAGGTTTTCAAGCACGAAGATGACGTCATTCTTCTCGCCAAGATCTGCCAGCCGATTGAGCGTGTCGCGGGCTTTGAGCCACATAGCGCCCGTCATCTGCTGGCAAGGTTGAACGGGCAACCCATTACCATCTAGCCCGGTGCCATGCAGGTTAAGGCGCGGAATGCCAAGACGCTTTGCTACCTCAACCGACTCAGCGGCGGTGCGTAGCAGTTCATCTGCCCCGGCGGCATCTGCCAGGGTGCCGGTGACATAGCCGGTCATGGATGAAAACGTCGCCCCGCTATTGGCCAGTGCGTCAATGTCGTGCTTCGTCCAGTCCCAGATTTCGACTTGAAAGCCCAGTTCAGAAATACGCTTAACGCGTTCCAATATCGGCAAATCGCAGAAGATCATTTCAGCACAGACAGCCAGCGTGAACGGCGATGATGGGGTCAACTTATTCATCATGCTTCCTTAATAGCCGCTTGCCGCTCGCGGTGAAGTTTGCTCGGCGCTGCTTGCATCGGCAGGCTGAGTGTCTTGATCGGCTAAGCTGGCCTTCTTGGCTTTATCCTCCCGCTGGAATTCCGCAAGCTCTGCATCCAGGCTTTCAAGCTCAGCGCCACCCGCCATCATGTTGAGCACTTCTTCGCGGCTGACTTCCTCTTTGCGGAAGGAGCCCAAACTACCGCCGCGTGACAATAGGGTGAACGCATCGGCCACTGGGTAAGCATGGTGGACATTGTGGGTAATAAAGATGACTGCAAGGCCATCTGCGCGGGCTTTGGCAATGTAGCGCAGTACAACAGACGCCTGCTTGACCCCAAGCGCGGACGTGGGCTCATCCAGAATCAGCACTTTGGCACCAAAGTAGACGGCACGAGCAATCGCCACACACTGGCGCTCCCCGCCAGAAAGCGTGCCTACCGGCTGGCTTGGGTCGCGTACATCAATACCGATTTTGGACATTTCCTCTTTGGCAACCCGGTCGGCATATTTCCAATCAATGCGCTTTAAAGGCCCCCAGCCCACCGTCGGTTCGCGCCCCATAAAAAAGTTACGGGTAATCGACATCAACGGCACCATCGCCAGATCCTGGAAAACGGTCGCGATACCAGCGTCTAATGCATAAGCTGGGGACTTGAAACGAGCGGGTTTGCCATCCAGTAGCATTTCGCCGTGGGTGGGCTGGTGAACACCGGAAAGGGTTTTAATCAACGTTGACTTGCCAGCACCGTTATCCCCTAGCAGGCACATAACCTCACCGGAGTAGACCTGCATCGAGATATCACTTAAGGCGATAACACTGCCGAAGTGTTTGCTGACACTGCGCATTTCAATCATTGGCGTACGTGTGGTCATGTTATTTGGCCTCCATCGCCTTTTTGCGCATGTAATTGTTGAATAGCACCGCCACCAGCAACATCACGCCCAGGAAAACCTGGAACCAGTCGGTATTAACGCCGGTGTAAAAGATGCCCATTTGCACCATGCCAAAGATCAGTGCCCCCAGCGCCGCACCAATGGCAGACCCATAGCCACCGGTCAGCAAAGCACCGCCAATGACAACGGCAATGATGGCTTCCAGTTCTTTTAATAGGCCGCGAATGGTGTCCGCCGAGCCGGTATCCATCACCTGGATGCAGGCAAAGATGGTGGCGGAGAAAGCGGTGAACATGAACAGTGAAATCTTGACGCGCTGGACGGGAACGCCTGAGTTGCGCGCCGCATTGGCATCGCCACCGCTAGCGAATATCCAGTTGCCGTAAGGCGTGCACAGCAGCACCCAAGTCGCTACAGCGGTTAAGCCCAGCCACCAGACAATCGAGACAGGAATACCGGTAACCGTGGGGTTGCCCGCAAAGTTGGTCGCCATCCAGCCATTGGCTGCCATCCAGCTAAATAGGCCCGTAGCGACTTCTCCAGAGAAAAGCGCCGAAAACCAATCTCCGGGGATATGATCCTGCACTCCTCCTACCTGAGTACGTCCCGTCAACAACCGACTGGTTCCGATAGCCAGGCCACGCAGAATGAACAGGAAGCCCAGGGTAACGATAAATGACGGCAAGCCTGTTTTATTGACCAGATTACCGTTAATCCAGCCCACCAAGCCCGCACAGGCGAACGCCAATAAAATTGCGGCCCATAGCGGCCAGCCATACTCCACCGCGGGGATGGCAATCAGGATGCCTGCCAAGCCAATCATCGAGCCAATCGACAGATCAAACTCTCCGCCAATCATCAATAACGCAGCCGCCGTGGCGATAATGCCGAGCTGAGCGGCGACTTCAAGAAAATTAATAATACCCGCGGGGGTAAACATCCCGGTGCCGCTGGAAGCAGCGATAAAGAAGGCAAGCACCAACACGGCACCGGCCAGCGCCCCCAACTCCGGGCGATTAAGCGCTTTCTTCCAGAAAGAGACTCTCTGGATACGCTCATCTTGATCAGCCGCTGCTGGCGCAACCGATGATTTCGTTTCAGTGGAATTCATAGCGATCGACTCCCAAGGCTCGACACCGCCGAGCCTTTTCCGATTAGGTAGTTATCAGCGGATGCCCTGACTACTCAGCTCAATGACCTGAGCAGCGTTTTCTTGAGTAACAAATCCAGGGCCGGTGGCAACATCCCCTGCGGGCAGCAGACCGTTCTTGACGAACTGATCTAGGAACATGACAGGTAAATAGCCCTGCATGTACTGCTGTTGGTCGATCGCAAAGTCCAGCTCACCCGCATCCAAGGCTTCCAAAATACCGGGTGAAAGGTCAAAGGTGCCGAGAGTGAACATATCGGTTGCTCCCTGTTCACGCATGGCCCGGATCATCGGATCAGCGGCCAATGCTCCCAAGGTCAGCACACCACGCACATCACTGTTTTCGTTGAGGTAAGCGACAATAGCATTGCGAATATTGGTGGGGTCGTAAGTGGTCGCTAGCTGCTCAGCATTGCCATCGAAGCCGTCGACAAAACCATCACAGCGCTGGTCAAGTCCTTGGTTGCCTTGTTCATGGTTAACGCAGACGCCTTTCTCGACGCCCATCTCCTGCATGCGTTCAGCAGCTTGTTTACCTGCCTCATATTCACTCTGCCCAACGTGTAACCGGGCACCATAATCCCTTGCCACGTCGCCACCGGAGTTAATAGTGATGACGGGTATGCCGTTATCGACAGCATTTTGCACAGCGCCACCCAGGGCATTTTCGTCGGTAAAAGAGAGAATCAAACCATCAGGACCAGATGCCACTGCTGCTTCTACAAGTTGCTGCATCTTGGCCATATCAAAGGTGGAGGGCGCGCGATACTCCAAGCTAGCCCCAACGGTTTCAGCGGCGGCTTCTGCACCGTTTTTAACCACCGACCAGAAAGGATCAGAGGGAACGCCATGGGTCACCATGACGAAACGGCTCTCTTCTTGCTCTGGTTCCTGTGCTTGAACGACACCTGCCATTAATGCCGTGGTAGCGGCAGAGGCTAGAAGCCATTGAGATAGACGTGCCATAAATAATTCCTCATAACGTTATCGTTGTTGGTAGGGAAGTGGCATTAAATGCCTTGGCGTTATGAAATATAGATTCCAAACATCAGTTATAGCAAATTATTTATTCTATACTTTGGTATAAATGGAATATTTATTCCAATCAACTAGACTGCACAGCAACGAGTCACTTTGCTCAGTACTGCATATCCACTAGCACATAAGCAGAAGGCTGCTAGATGGGCCAACGCGAAGGAATTTGTATGCCACAACCACCACAGAGCTACCGTGAGTTGGAAACGCTGATCACCGCCGAGTACGCCACACTGAGCAAACGCTTACAGCAAACCGCGCGCTTTATGCTTGATCACCCTCAGGAAGTTGCTTTAGCGACCGTGGCCAAAATTGCCGAACAAGCGGATGTCACGCCATCCACCTTAATTCGCTTAGCCAATAGCTTGGGCTTTAAGGGCTTTTCCGAAATGCAGCAGCTGTTTCGCAGCCGTCTGGTCGATGAGTTGCCTAACTACACCGAACGCATTCGCGCGGTACGCAGCGCCACCGGAGAAACACCCGATAGCACCCAACTATTATGGGAGTTCGCTGACGCCAACCGCGCCGTGCTTGAGCAACTACCCAGCCGTATTGATCCAGAGAGCCTAGAGAAGGCGCTGGATATTTTTGAAAAGGCCCATGCGATTCATGTGATGGGCGCACGACGCAGCTTCATGGTCGCCAGCTACATGACCTATGCCCTGGCGCATGTGGATAAACCTGCGCTGCTGGTCAGCGGTTTGGGGGGAATGTACGGCGAGCAACTGCGCGCGATGAGCCAACATGACGCGCTACTGACCATTAGCTTCTCTCCCTATGCCAAAGAGAGCCAAAAAGCCTGCGAAGACGCCCATCAGCGCGGCCTACCCATTGTGGTGATTACCGATTCGAGCCTTAGCCCACTGGCGCGTTTCGCGGATGTTGCTTTCGTGGTTAACGAAGCTGAAGTGAAAAGTTTTCGCGGCTTGACCGCATCGCTCTGCTTAACCCAAGCCTTGGCAATTGCCCTGGGCGTACGGCAAGACAAAGCCCTGGAAAAAGCCTCAACTAAAAAACGTAAGACATAAACACCAAGCCAACAGCAACAACAAAACAGGAGTGCTTATGAAACTCGCGCTTATCGGCGCTGGGCGCATCGGCAAGGTGCATGCCCAGGCCATTTATTCACACCCCAACGTGACGCTGGTTGCCGTGGCTGATTTTCATCAGCCTGCCGCAGAAGCCCTAGCCGAGCAGTACGCTAGCCGAGCGGCCTCTGTGGATGAAATCTTCGCAGATGATGAAATTGATGCCGTACTGATTGCTTCAAGCACACCTACGCATGCGGAGTATCTCGAGCGTGCCGCCCGCGCAGGCAAGGCGGTTCTGTGCGAAAAACCTATCGCCCTGGATTTAGCGCGCACGCGCGATGGCGCGCACGCGCGATGCCCTACAGGTACTTAGCGAACACCCGGTGACCTGCGCGTTAGGCTTTAACCGCCGCCACGATCCTCAGTTTGCAGCATTAAAAAAAGCGATTACCGAAGGGCGTATTGGCGCACTTGAAACGCTGACGATTATTAGCCGCGACCCCTCTCCCCCGCCTGCCGAGTATGTGGCTGAGTCCGGCGGTCTGTTCCGCGACATGATGATTCATGATCTTGATATGGCTCGCTGGTTGCTGGATGAGCCGATTGAAAGTGTCTTTGCCGTCGGTAGTAGCATCATTGACCCAGCGATTGGTGAAGCAGGTGATGTAGATACCGCCATGGTCACCCTTACCACCGCCAGTGGCAAGCTGTGCCAAATCAGCAACTCGCGGCGCGCTAGCTACGGCTACGATCAGCGTATCGAAGCCTTTGGCAGCCAAGGCATGCTGCAAGCCCAGAACGAGAGCGACACTCGGCTACGTTTTACGGGGGAAGCAGGCCAAGTGGAAGACAAACCCAAGTGGTTCTTCCTGGAGCGCTACGCCCAAGCCTACCAACTTGAAATTGGCGACTTTGTCGCCGCCTGGCAAGAGAAGCGTGCGCCACTCGCCGGTGCCCAAGATGGCCTAGAGGCGTTGCGCTTAGCCGATGCAGCGGAGCTTTCATTGCGTGAAGGTCGCAAAATACTGCTCGACGCCCCGGTTTAAACCGACGCAGACGGGTCTGTGGAGACCCTTCATATCGACAACGACTAGCTGCCAACCGAGCAGCTAGCCATCAGAAGGAGCGATATATGGCTTCACTACTGGTACGCCCCACCGCCCCAGATGCCCAAGGCACCGTGATTGACGTTACCCCTGAATCGGCTGGCTGGACGCACGTTGGCTTTCGGGTGCATAAACTCGCCAAGGGCCAGCGCCTGGAGGCCAGCAGCGATGACCAGGAAGTCTGTCTGGTGCTGCTCACCGGGCGGGCCACAGTGACCTGCGGCGAGCACCGCTTTGAAGACATCGGCAAGCGCATGGATATCTTTGAGCAGATCCCTCCCTACGCGGTTTATCTGCCTGACCATGTTAGCTACGCGGTGGAAGCGACCACGGACTTAGAGCTTGCGGTGTGCGCTGCCCCTGGGGATGGCAATCACGCCCCAAGGCTGATTTCCCCCGACAACATCAAGCAGAGCACCCGTGGCCAGGGCACTAATACCCGCCACGTACACGATATTCTGCCGGAAACCGAGCCCGCCGATAGCCTACTGGTGGTTGAAGTATTCACACCTGCGGGCAACTGGTCTAGCTACCCGCCACATAAACACGATGTGGATAACTTACCCCACGAATCATACCTGGAAGAGACCTACTACCACCGTATTAACCCTGAACAAGGGTTCGCCTTTCAGCGCGTTTACACCGATGACCGCAGCCTTGATGAAACCATGGCGGTAGAGAACGGTTGCTGCGTGCTTGTACCCAAGGGCTACCACCCTGTAGGCGCTTCCCATGGCTACTCGCTCTACTACTTAAATGTCATGGCGGGGCCCAAGCGGGCGTGGAAATTTCACAACGACCCCGACCATGAGTGGTTAATGAAAGCCTAACGGGCGGCACAATTTGCCTGCTAACATTTATCCAATGCTATGCTGTATAGCCCCGCTAATGCGGGGTTTTTCGCGCTAGGGAGCCTCTGATTAATGTAATGAGCGCAGGCCAGACAAGGCAAAAATCAACGAAAAAGCGGAGTTTACGAGTTGTAAATGAGCATTTTGAGGCGATTTTTAACGCAGTATGGCCAAGCGTAATAGTTAATCAGAGGTTTCTTAGGCTTTTCAACGACTGGTTCCCAAGGACTTGCCATGCTTCCCGATTACTCCACCATCGCTTGGGTGTTGATTGTATTTTCTGTTTACCTGACTGGCGTTTCAAAAGGTGGTTTCGCGGGCGGTTTCGGCACGCTCTCGGTGCCGCTAATGGCACTGGCGATCAGCCCCACCCAAGCGGCAGGCCTGCTGCTACCGCTACTGCTGGTGATGGATGTATTTGCGGTGAAGGCATGGTGGGGCAAGCAGGATGCTACTGAGGTCTGGCGCTTTGTGCCGGGGCTGTTTATCGGCGTGACGGTGGGGACGCTGCTGTTTGGCAGCTTAAGCGAACAGGGCTTACGCCTGACCCTCGGCGTTATCACCTTGCTGTTCGCCGCCTATATGCTGCTCAAGCCCGTTTCTAAAAAACCAATCTCCACTCGTTGGGCATTGCCAGCGGCAAGCGTCTGCGGCTTTACTAGCTTTATGGCCCATGCGGGCGCGCCGCCGTTAAACGTTTATCTCCTGCCGCGCAAACTATCGAAAGAGAGCTTTATTGCCACTTGTGCGGTGACCTTTGCCGTAGTCAACGCGATCAAGCTAGCGCCGTATATGTGGCTGGGTGAAATCAATGTCACCAGCGCCTGGGCATCGTTGCTGTTGGTACCCGTCGCTTGGATCGGCGTGCGCAACGGGCTGTGGCTACAAAGCCGCGTCAACGAAGCACTATTTTACCGCCTCGTGATCCTGGCCATGTTCCTGGTGGGAATCAACCTAGTCTGGCAAGCGGTAGGCTAGCGTAAATTTACAGTACCTCAATTATCGGGGCACAAAACTTAGCTCTCCTCCCCTCATCTACGCCCCTTTACTCCTTCATAAGGAGGGTTTGGATCACCCTCGATATCGTCATGTTGTTATTAACAATGACAACACAGGTGGTACTTATGTTTTCCAAATATGCTTTCATTCTTGCCGCAAGCGCATCATTGGGAATAGGGCTAACCGCCCAATCGGCTAACGCCAACACGTTTGTGCATTTATTTGAGTGGCAATGGGACGATATCGCGCAAGAGTGCGAGAACTGGTTAGGCCCCAAAGGTTATAAGGCTGTGCAAGTATCACCACCGCAAGAGCATATCCAGGGCGATGCTTGGTGGACGCGCTATCAGCCTGTTAGCTACCAATTGGAAAGTCGAAGCGGCTCCAGTACAGCGTTTACCCACATGGTCCAACGCTGTGAAGCGGCGGGAGTCGATGTGTACGTCGACGCCGTGATTAATCACCTAGCCCATGGCAAGGGCCAAGGCACCGCAGGGTCCCACTATGACCACGAGACCCTGAGTTACCCTCATTATCAGCCTCAAGATTTTCACGAACCTTGCGGGATCGAACAAGACGACTATGCCCATAACGCAGAGCGTGTTCGCCGTTGCCAGTTGGTTGGCCTTCCCGACCTCAAAACCGGCAACCCTGCCGTGCAAAACAGCATTGCCGAATACCTGGATAGGCTAGCCGAACTAGGCGTTAAGGGCATTCGAATTGATGCCGCTAAGCACATGGAACCTAATGACATTGCGCACATTCTAGAACGGCTAGAATCCTCGCTTTATGCCTTTCAGGAAGTTATTGACCTAGGAGGCGAAGCAATCAGCGCCGCCGAGTACCAGGGCATTGCCGACATTACCGAGTTTCGCTATAGCACGCACCTAGGCGATATTTTTAATCATCAGCCACTGGCCAACCTTCATCGGTTAGGCGAAGAGAGTGACTTTTTACCCAGTGAAATGGCCGTTGTGTTTACCGATAATCACGACAATCAACGTGGTCATGGTGCCGGCGGCGATAATATTTTGACACACCAAGACGGTAGCCTTTACCGCCTAGCCAATATGTTTATGCTTGCTTGGCCTTATGGCTATCCCAAAATCATGTCGAGCTACACATTTACTGACAGCGACCAAGGCCCACCGCAAACGGCGGTATACCAGCAAGGAGAGGTTCAGTGTGGAGAAGCCTGGGTATGCGAGCACCGCTGGCCCGAAATTGCCAACATGGTCACGTTCCGCCAACACACTGAAGGCGCAGGCGTTACCCACTGGTGGGATAACGGTAATAACCAAATAGCGTTTAGCCGAGACACTCAAGGCTTTCTTGCCATTAACCGTGAACACAACGATTTAACACGCACGTTCGACACCGACATGGCCGATGGCCACTACCAAAATATCGTGGGTGATGATCAATGTGTTGCCGTTGAAGACGGACAGCTCACGCTAAACATCCCAAACATGTCTGCCGCCGCGTTTCATGTCGGCGCTCCCTGCCCCGCGCCATAATTCTTGGGGGCGGACCTTCGCCCCCCTGCCGCTCCACTAGCATTTCGCAGCGTTTCAAGACATGGCTTTACAGCGCTACAAGCACCAGCCCCAAAAGCATTACCAATGTACCAGCGGCTTTTGCCATCGATGCAGGCTCTTTTAGCCACAGCACGCCCATTAATACCCCCACCGGAATGGAGAGCTGGCGCAGCGCCACGACGTAACTCACTTCGTCGGTTAGTGCCAGGGCCATGAGTACCAGGCCATAAGTGCAGGTCATCATCAGCCCTGTGACGACCAGCATCACTAGCCCTTGCTGGCGGATGGCGGGCAACCGGCGACGCTCCGTGGGTAGCAGCATCAGCAGCGGAATCGCCCAGGTTAAGGTCATCACTGCTTGTAACACCATAAACACCGCGCCGGCGGTTAAACTGCTATGGCCTGCTAGCTGCATCAACGCCAGTGCCTGTTTATCTATCAGCGAATAGCCCACCGTGCCGGCGGCTGCCAACAGTGCAAACCCCATGGCTGGTGTTAAATAGGTCGATAGCCTGCGCGCCTCTGGGTGGCTTAGTGGCAGGCACAGCGCCCCCGCCACCACCAATGCCATGCCAATGCCATCCGCCACATCCAGCGTGCGGTTGCCGAGCAGCGCAATGGATACGAGCGGCACAAGCACCACTGGCAGCGCCCGAGCGATGGGATAAAGCACACTGACTTCCCCACGTGCATAGGCCCAGGCTAAGCCAGCCATATAGAGCATTTGGCATAGCCCTGAAAGCGCCAGCCATCCCCAAAATGCGTTGGGTAGCGCCGCCAACGATGGCCCAAGCCACACTAGCGGCAGCAACAATGCACCGCCTGCCCCGTAAGCCAAGGCAAAAAAAGCCAGCGATGGTGCATTGCGCTTACCCAACACGTTCCACCCAGCATGCATACACACCGAAAACAGCACTAACGCCAGTGCGGCTGGACTCAAGGCCGCTCTCCTCGCTGTAAACGGGCATTAATGGCATCTACAACGCTTGGCAGCTCGGCGATAGTGGCAATGCTGTAGTGCGGTTTTGATGGAGCAAATTGAGCGGCCACGCGCTCATGGGCTGCACGGCGTTCGCTATCGCTTAGCGCTTGATACTGGCCATAACTCAGCCCCAAGGCGTTGCCTGAACAAGTGAGTGCGACCGCCCACATTCCTGCATGGCGCCCTTCAAGGATGCCGGGGGCGGTATCGTCCACCTTGATACAGGCAGCAACATCACTGATGCCTAACGCAATGACATTGGCCAGCGCCTGGGCGGGGTGTGGGCGACCGTTGGGCACCTCATCGGTGGCCACCACATGATCCACCTTCAGGCCATTACCGGCGGCTAGCGCCACCACCTTTTCCATCACCACGGCCGGATAGCCAGAGCACGAACCTATTTTCAGCCCCTGCCCTCGCAACCAAGTTAGCGTATCAAGCGCCCCAGGAATCACCGCCGAGTGATCGGCAATTTTGGCGATCTGCAGCGGCATAAAGCGTTCATAAAGCGCCGTCACATCGGTATCAGTCGGCAGGTGGCCGACTGCCTGGAGAAAGCGCTCGGCTATCTCAGGCTGATTGCACAGCGTGTGGATATGATCCCATTTGCCCATGCCCATCGGGCCGCGTGCTTCTTCTAGGCTGATCGCCACACCCAGTTCGGCAAAGGCTTCGACAAATATCTGGGTCGGGGCGAAGGAGCCAAAATCGACC
>NZ_JABUZF010000138.1:17827-42612 GCF_014897885.1 Halomonas sp. 3D7M
CCTTGATTCAGTGAAGAGAGAAACACCCATATTCGTTAGGGCGTCTTGAATAACGCTGAGTAACTGTTCAATCACCGCCGCATCCAATTGGCCAATGCAGCCGATGCGAAAACTTTCGACGTCAGTTAACTTGCCCGGGTAGATCAAAAAGCCACGCGCCTTCAACGCTGCATAGAACGTCTTAAATTCAAACGCAGGGTCGGTAGGGCTCAAAAAAGTGGTGATAATCGGCGATAGCCACTCATCTTCTAAAAGCGTGCTGAAGCCTAACGCTCGCATGCCTTTTACCAGCACATTACGGTTATGGGTATAACGTGTGCAGCGCCCCATCACGCCGCCCTCTTCCCGGTGCTGGGCAAGCGCCGCTTGAAAGGCCACCACCGTATGCGTGGGCGGAGTAAAGCGCCACTGGCCAGTGCGTTCCATGTAATCCCACTGGGCGTGTAAATCCAGACTCAGCGAGTGGGCTTGCCCCTGACCAGCAGCAAGTAGCGTCTGGCGAATGATCACAAAACCAAAGCCCGGTACGCCTTCGATGCACTTATTGGCTGAGGAAATCAGCACATCAATAGGGGTTGTTGTCAGACTGATCGGTACGCCTCCAAACGAGCTCATGGCGTCAACGATCAGCGTTTTTCCGTGGGCGCGTACCACCTCAGCGATGGCTTCCAGCGGGTTCAAAATGCCGGAGCTGGTTTCGCAGTGAACTAGAAACACTGCTGTAATGTCAGCATCTTGCTGTAGCAGTGCCGCCACTTCGTCGGGTTGCGGTGGTAGGTAGTCACCTTTGTCCAGCGTCACATAACGGCGGCCCATCATATCGAGCAGTTGAGCAGCCCGCTTGCCGTAAGCGCCGTTCATTAATACCAACACCTTGCCGTTGGGGTTGATTGCGCAGGCCAGCGCACTTTCAACGGCGAACGTGCCGCTGCCTTGCATCGGCACGCAGGCATAGACGTCGCTTGTCGCCTCGGCCATGGCAAGCAGTTGCGCACGCACATCGGCAGTCACACGGTTAAAGTCATCATCCCAGGAGCCCCAGTCACGCAACATGGCTGCTTTGGTCGCCTGGGAGGTGGTTAGTGGCCCTGGGGTTAAGAGGTAAGGCGCTTGTGAATGACTCATCATTTTGGTCTATACCAGATTATAAGCACATATTAGCCGCTGTCGTAGTGGGCTGTTTAGCCCGCCTGACGCCAACGCTGAGCGTTGTTTAAGAGAACGTGGGTAAGCGCAGTGTGGAGCAGTTTAACCACCAGCGAGGTAAGGAAAATCAGCACAGCCATGGCCGCGGCGCTAGCAAAATAGCCCGCTTCGTCCAGATGCAGTACCGCCACTGAAGCAAGCCGCGTATCGCTGTTATAGAGGAACACTACCGCAGACACTGTCGTCATCGCATTGACGAACAGGTAGACAGAAATATCCAGCACGGCAGGCAGCGATACCGGCAATGTCACGCGGCTAAACGTGGTCCAGAACGGTACTTTTAACGAGGCTCCCACGGCTTCAAACTCCGGATCGAGCTGTTTCAGCGCGGTGACAGAGGTGAGGTGACACACCGTATAGAAGTGCACTAGCGTGTTGAGCACCAGAATCGCCATGGTGCTGTACAGCCAGTTAAGGGGATTCCCTGCCTGGTTGAAAAAGAAGATATAAGCCAGGCCCAGCACCATACCCGGCACCGCCATGGGTAGCATGGCCATAAAATGCAGGCCCTGGCGCAGCGGGCGATAGCCTTCGCTCTTTTCAATCAGCCACGCATTAAAGAAAATCACCAGTGTACCCACTAACGCGACGCTAAAGGCCAGTTTGAGGGAGTTAAACCACGCCCCCCAGCCACCGCCGGCTAAGCCTTGAAAGGTGTAATGCTGCAGCGTAAACGACAGGTTATAGGGCCAAAACTGTATGAGCGACGCATACACCGCGGTACCAATGACCAGCAGAATAATGCCCGCGACCGAATAACACAGCAGCGCAAACGTCCAGTCTCGCAGCGGGCTAGGCGTTGGCTGCCACGGTACTGCCCGAGCCGAAAGCTGAGCCACTTGGCGTTTCTGTATCCAGCGGTCGACGATGAACGATAGCACTGCTGGCATCAGTAGAATAACGCTAACCACCGCGCCCATTTGGAAGTTCTGCTGCCCCACCACTTGGCGATACACATCGGTGGCGAGCACGCTGAATTGGCCGCCAATAATTTTCGGCACACCAAAGTCGGTAATGGCCAGCGTAAAGACAACGAACAGGCATGAAATCAGCCCGTAACGCACCCCGGGCAGCGTAATCGTCAAAAACGTACGCCACTTTGGCGTGCCCAATGCTTCTGCTGCTTCATAGAGGCGTGCATCGCTATTGGTCAGCGCAGTGGTTAGCAGCATTAGCGCATGGGGAAAAATCCAGAAACTCATGCCCATCACAATGCCAATCGGCCCATAAATCGAATGACCTGCCAGCACGTCGCTCAAAAACCCCTGGTTACCAAACAGATAAACCAAGCTAATTGCGGGTAGCAACGAAGGGGCCAAAATGGGCAAAATCGCCAACATTCGAAACAGCCGTTTGCCCGGCATGCAGGTACGGGTAATGCCGTAGGCGCATAAAAAGGCGAGCCCTGCGACAACCACCGTCGTAGTGAACGCAACGCGCAATGAATTGGCGATCGAATTGACCAGTGCTGGCGTTTGAAAATACTGCACAAAGTTAGCTAGCCCAATAAAGTCGCCGCTGCGGTCTTGCAGGCTTTTCACCAACATTGCAAATAGCGGAAACAGCAGGCCGAACACTAACAGCGCCACAGCCGCTAGCAGCACGATCAGGCGTATCAATGCTTCCAGCGAAGGCGTTGCTGCAGGCGCTGAAAATATACTCGCCCTCATGACTGGTTGCTCCCTGCCGGATATAAGCGGGCAGCATCGGCAGGCAAATGGACACCCAAGGTTTGCCCTAGCCGTAATCCTAGTGTGGCGCTATCACGGCTGGGAACATCAGCTAGCAACCATTGTTCGGTATTGTTAAGACGCAGCGATACCCGCTGAAACGCACCTAAAAACTCAATGCCCATAACATCACCGCTCAGCCCAGTGGTGCTGGCACTAAGCGCGACTGCTTCGGGGCGAATGGCCAGTTGAGCTGCTTGGCCTTGCGGGTAGGCGTGCGGCAAACAAGGGCAGGAAATAGTGCCTAGCAACGCGTGGTTATTCGCCTGTGCGGTCACCTCTAAAAAGTTCATGGTGCCGATAAATGACGCCACAAAAGCGCTAGCGGGCTGGTGGTAGATCTCGGCAGGCGTACCCACTTGTTCGATCACCCCGTGGTTCATCACTACGATACGATCAGCCATGGTGAGTGCTTCTTCTTGATCGTGGGTCACCATAATGGTGGTCACGCCAAGGCGCGCCTGTAGCGCTTTGATCTGATGTCGCAAATGGCCGCGCACCCTCGCATCCAGCGCTGAGAGCGGTTCATCAAGCAGTAACAGGCCGGGCTCAGTAGCCAGCGCTCGTGCCAACGCAACCCGCTGCTGTTGCCCACCAGAAAGCGCGGCAGGATATTTATGTTCGCTGCCACTAAGATCAACCAGCGCAAGTAACTCCGCCACGCGGGCATCAATCGTCGCTCGATTACTGCGACGGTTGCGTAACCCGTAGGCAACGTTGTCGAACACCGTCAGATTGGGAAACAGCGCATAAGATTGGAACACGATGCCAAAATCCCGCGCCTGCGGGGGCAGCGTGGAAATATCCTTGCCGCGCTGAATTAAGCTACCTGCTGTTTGTTGAGCTAGGCCTGCAATAGTGCGCAACAGGGTTGTTTTGCCACAGCCAGAAGGCCCTAAAAAGCATACAAACTCGCCTTCCTGAATCTGTAGCGCAATGTTGTCCAGCGCGGTAAAGCTACCGAAACGCTTGGTGACACCATCTATGCTTAGGTGCGCAGAGGGTGAGAGGGGTTTCGCCGCCGAGTGGGCCGTCAGCGGCGATGTCAGTGTGGTCTGCATAACATCTCCAAGCCCCGGCCTTGGCCGGGGCAGCTGTTCGTGCTTACAGTTCGGTTTTACCGTCGTAGCGGCGCTGCCACTCTGCCAGCACGCGTTCGCGGTTAACCGCGGCCCACTGGAAGTCGGCATCAATCATGCGATCGGCAATGTCAGTGGGATAGTTTTCAATCGGCTGTGCCACACCGGGATAGGCCACCACGGCGTAGCCTTCGTTATAGAGTTCGTTAGCCTCGCGGGAAACGGCCCAATCCATCAGCGTTTGTGCAGCTTCCTGTTTGGCGGTGCCCGCAACGATGGCGGCAGCTTCCATATCCCAGCCAAGCCCCTCTTCCGGGAAGATCACTTCAATCGGTGCGCCTTGGGATTTTAACCGTGCACCACGGAAGGCAAACGACACACCGACTGCTGCTTCACCGGTGGCCGCCAGGCTGCAAGGAGCAGAGCCGGAGTGGGTGTAACGGGAAATATTGTTATGCAGGCGGTCCATGTAATCCCAGCCCTGCTCTTCGCCCCATAGCTGCATCCAGCTGGCTACATCCAGATAACCGGTACCCGAGGAGTTGGGGTTAGGCATAATCACATGCCCTTCAAACTCAGGCTGGGTCAGGTCTTCCCAGGAGGTCGGCATCGGCACGCCCTGACGCTCGCCTTCAATAGTGTTGTAGCAAATGGCCGCTACCCAGGCGTCCATGCCTACCCACGCAGGGTCTTCACCGTTACGGTAAGCAGCATCAATAAATTTTTGATCAAGGTTTTCAACGCCTGCGGGCGCATAGCGCTCCAGCATGTCCTCTTCTTCAAGCACCAGCAGACTGGTGGCGGCTAAGCCCCAGATGACGTCTGCCTGGGGATTATCTTTTTCCGCCAGCAAGCGCGCAGTAATCACGCCCGTAGAATCTCGCACCCAGTTAATAGTGATATCGGGGTGAGCGGCATTGAAGCGTTCGGCGTATTTTTGCAGGTCATCTGACTCAACGGCGGTGTACACCGTTAGCTCAGTGGCGCTAGCCGCCGAAGTGAAGGCAACGGCAGTCGTTGCGAGCAGAGCAGTTGCAATCTGAGTAGGTTGGAACAAACGGCGAAGTTTCGACATGGTAGGCTCCCAGCGTTTTGGTATAGACCAGAAGTTTGCCGTCGCTAGATGACAGTGCGATGACGCTTGTTTGACTGATTTTTTAAGTTGTTATGTATGCGTATGGATGGGATCTTGTGAGGGTCCTCATGAGCGCCTTGTCTCCGTAACCCTGTTACTTCTGACCCGACAGCTCAACACTGATGCATAACGAATCGTGCAACCAGTGCTCTTCGTCATATTCGATAGGACGCTGTTGATCATCAAAAATGGCACGGCAAATGTTTAGCCCGGCCGCGCCTGGGGCAACGAGTAACTCTTCTGCATCTAATGGCGACAGCGCTTCGGACACCATGCGTATCGAGCGATTGGCCAAGTGATGCCCCCACCGCCCTCTTAACAACCCCCAGAGTGATTGTCCGCTGTAGATGTCTAGCAACTCTGGCGCACGCTCTGGCACCACCCAAAGCGACTCCACCAGCACAGCACGATCATCCACATAACGGCGACGGCGAATATGGTGAAACGGCTGGTCATCGGGCAGCCCCAAGGCACGGGCAGCCACCAGATGTGAGCGGGTTTCCAGCTTTAGAACCGCCGTTCGTGGTTGCCGCCCCTGAGCCCCCACATAGTCGTTAAAGCCTGCGTCCCGGGTGGGGTCATACACCAGCCTAGCCGGTGAAATAAACCAGCCACGCCGATTGCTGCGGTGAATGAGCCCTTCCCCCTCCAGTTGCGCTAAGGCTTGGCGCAACGTAACGCGGGTCGTAGAGAAGCGCTCCGCCAACACTCGCTCAGCGGGCAATTTGCCTTCCCACTGCGTGGCATGCTGGGTAATTAAATAACGAAGCTGTTCCGTTAACTGTAAATAGTAGGCATCAGGCATGCGCCGATTTTCCTGATAGATCGTTGGCCGATGAAGCGTCTGTCGACGCTGCCATCCGCCAGTCTAAGCGCTGCCACCCTTCTACACTAGCCACCTCCGCCAGCACGGGATCAGGGTTAACCGCCACTGGGCAGTCGACATACTGCAGCAGCGGGATATCGTTGCGGGAATCTGAGTAGAACGTTGTATGGCTGGGGGCAATTTTTTGCTCGATTAACCACTGCTGAAAACGCACTACTTTCCCCCCACGGTAAGAGAGCACGCCTTTGCTATGGCCGGTGTAGCTTGCCCCGCTTGCCGCTTGTTCGACACTAAGCTCTACCGCCAGCACATGCTCAATCCCTAACATCGTCGCAATCGGCGCGACCAGGTGATGCGATGACGCAGAAATAAGGACGAGGATATCGCCTGACTGACGGTGCGCGTCCAGGCAGCGCCAGGCTTGATCAAAAATACGGGGCTGCAAATGGGTAGCGACAAAGCGCTCAACTTCTTTTTGTACATCGATTACTCGGCGGCCCCGCAATGGCGCCAAGGTCATTGCCAAGTACTCCTCTAGCTTTAACTTACCGGCGTGATAAGCCTGCTGCATCTGTTCGGCACGGGCTATAAAGGTCTCGGCATCACTGATCCACCCCTGCTCAATCATCCATAAATTCCAGCGGTCGCTGCAGTCTCCATCCAGGAGGGTGTCATCAAGATCAAACAGAGCGAGGCGCATGTGGCACTCCTTTTTTCGCGAGTTCGGCGGCGCGTAGGGTATGCCAACGATGATGACAGGACGATGACGCCATTGATGAGAATGGAAATTGCTCGCCCTACCTGCCAATAAAATGGCTTAAGGGGTTAACCACATTGAGGCAAACTCATCGGCGGGTAGCGGACGACCAAACCAGTACCCCTGAGCTTCGCTGCAGCCCATTTGTGCGAGCAAATCGGCCTGGGAAGGGCTTTCAACGCCTTCTGCAAGGGTTTTCATATCAAGCGTGTCAGCCATAGCGATAATGGTTTGCACAATCGCCCGATCATGGTGGTTATCGAGCATGTCACGCACAAACGAAATGTCTATTTTTAACGCGTCCGCAGCAAAGCGCCGTAAATACGAGAGCGATGAGTAGCCTGTACCGAAGTCATCAATAAACAGCGCGTAGCCAGCCTGACGCATAGCCTGAGTAATTGTGACCGCCTGATCGGGATCACGCATAAAATCACTTTCAGTGAGTTCAAGCGCAATGGTGTCTGGAGGTACACAGGCGGTTAGCTTAGCCACATGTGCGGTTAGCTGAGGGTCGGCAAATTGTTGCGCTGAAATATTGATTGAGAGCCTACCTGGCAGTGGCGTATTACCGGCCTGCCAAACACTTAACTGACGTGCCGCTTCTTCTAGCACCCAGTCTCCCAGCATGCGGATCAAGCCACGCTCTTCCGCCAAAGCAATAAACTCGCTAGGGCTTACCCATCCCCACTCAGGGTCAAACCAGCGGCACAGCGCTTCAGCCCCCGTCAATGTTTTGCTCGTAAGACTGAACTGCGGTTGAAAATAAAGCTGTAAGCGCCGCTCAGTAATGGCTTGATGCAGGCGCTCGGTCATCCATTGGCGGCGCTCCAGCGTCTGACGCATCACTTGTGTATAGGGGCATACGCTATTATCACGGCGTTTTGCGTGATGGAGTGCGATACTGGCTGCGTTAAACAGCTCACCGGCCTCCGCTACATCGCTTGGATAGCTAGCAATCCCGATACTGACATCGAGGTTAAAAATACGATGCCCCAGCTGGATAGGGAGTTTGATAAGTTCGCATAACTGAAACACCACTTCTTGAAGGCGAACATCCTCAATGCTGGGCAACAGTACGGTAAATTCATCACTGGAAAGTCGTGCGACAGCGCTTTTAGATAGGCTAGCTTGCCGTAAGCGCTCGGCCACGGTTGCGAGTAACTGATCTCCTACCTCGTGGCCATGTAAATCATTCACCTCTTTAAAGCGCCGGATATCCAGCAGCAGCAGCGAAAGAGAGTCACCCTGACTAGATGCCTCTTTTCCCATACTGGCCAATAGCTCCATAAAGCGCGCACGATTAGGCAATCCTGTTGTGCTGTCTGTATAGGCAAGACGTTGCATGTGACGATGATCACGGCGACGTTCTAGCTCACCGGCAGCACCCGTAGAGAGAATTTTCAACACGGAAGTTGCAAACGCATTGGTCGTCAGTGGTGTTTGATAAAACACCATCATCACACCAATGGCATCGCCCTTAGCATTATCCAAGCGGCGGCCTATCCACGCCTGGGTACTTAACGAGGTTCCCGGCAGCGTAAACGCATGGCCACTTTGAACAACGCTCTCGCCTTCAAACACGACTCGTTCAGCAGGCGTTCCCTGCAGCATAAACGTTTGGTTATCTATTAACTGGCCATTCGCGACTAAACTAACGGTCTGGGCTGCTGTTGCGGGCCGCAGCGTGTTTATCTTATTAGATGTCCCCAAAGACCGTGGAACAGGTTGATCCAGTAACGCAATAAACCCAGCATCTGCTTCTAATAACGTGGCTAACGTGATGATCAACTGGTGGAAGTAATCGTCTCCTACGCGTGAGGTAACTGTAGAGGCTACTTGTACCACCGCATCCTGCACGCGTTGTGATTCGTGCTGGTCGGTCACATCTGAGATAAAGCCCTCGAGATAGGCCACATGGCCATCATCATCGATAACAGCTTGCCCTTGCTCCCACATCCAACGGTAACTGCCATCCCGATGGCGCAATCGGTACACCACACGATATGGCTGACGCTGCTGGATTGCCTGTTGTGCTGCTAGATGAACGCGGTCTTGATCGGCTTCGTGTATGAGGGAGGCAAAACTGATGAGTCGATTATCTTGTAATTCGTCCGGATGATAGCCCGTGAGCGCCTCAGCCCCTTGGCTGACCAACTGCATCGTCCAGTGTTGATCATTTAGGCAACGGTAGGCCATGCCAGGAAGGTGATTCAGCAATGTGTTTAAACGCCGCTCACTCTCTCGGGCCAATTCTTCACTTTGACGAAGCGCTTGCTCGGCTTGGCAGCGGCCAAGCTCTGCCCCCGCTTGAGCGGCCACAATGCGCAAGATTTCGTTTTCAAGCCCATCGAGCTGCATCGGTTTATTGCTTAACACCGCCAAGATGCCAATGGCCGAGCCATCGGATGAAAACAGAGGCAGTCCCATGTAACTCTCTGCACCCAGTTGGCTGAGCAGCTCGTCTTTAGGAAAGCGCGCCTGAACATCGCAGGCATACAAGCAAGGTTCTCTACCTACAACCGTTTCACAAGGCGTTCCCATAAGAGGATAAGCGATATTTTCCTGATGATCGTTATTTGACCAAACGGCCAATGTTGTAGCCATATGCGCCTCGGTGACCACAGCGATCAACGCATGATCAATCCCAAGCAGTTGGGCAAGTTGCTCGACAAGCGTCGTATAAAAGTCAGGTCTTCCGCTACGTCCTAAACCTTCCGCCAACTGACGGAAAATCTCCGACGCTTCGTTTCTGGTGTGCATTGGCGCACTCACTTTTGTCATCGTAGAGCAGCTGCCCACAGAGCACTGTTATAATAAGCTGTTGCAATAAAATGCAGCGGGCTACAGCATAAACAGTTATTTTACTGATTTACCATGCCTATCTATGACTCTGCTAACACACGCAGACGCTATAATTGATTATTTAGCACATAACTTAGTGGCTGCTCGCTATGCTGGACAGCACGTTGAGGGATAATATGACGAGCCGTTTAGCGGAAGACGAAACACTTTATACTTCGCTCACTAGCGAGCTTCCCAGTTTTCTTGGTAATGCCTTATTACGCTCGGCTAGCCTACCTTCGCTTCCTGCTATCGCCATGCAAGTGCTTGATATCGCACGCTCCCCCCGAGCTTCTCTGAGTGACTATGCGCGCGTTATTGAACGCGACCCAGGGTTAACGGCGCGCCTTATTGCGGCCGCGAATAGCGTGCACTACCTGCGTTCAGCTCATCCTGCACAAACCAGTTTGGAAGCCACCCAGCGACTGGGATTAGACGCAACGCTCGCCACCGTATTGAGCTTCACTCTGTTTCCCTGGCCACCTACAGAGAACGCGGCTCTGCAAACATGGCGACGCGCCATTGTTGCCGCCGTGGTAGCAAGCAAGCTGGCTCACCAACTCTGCCCCGCACAGGTTGGCAGCGCATTCACGCTTGCCCTACTGCAAGATATAGGCATTTTGGCGATCCTCTCCACCTACCCAGACGAGGCCGAGGCACTATACGCTGAACGCAGAATGTCTCACGCACAGTTGGTCAACGCTGAACGCCGCCACTTTGGCAGTGACCATACACTGATTGGTGCTTGGTTAGCCGCCAAGTGGGGGCTACCGTCCTCGATCGTGCATGCTATTGACCAAAGCCATGACGGTTTTTTAACCGATGACATGGCAACACTCTGCCTGCGCTTATCCGGCCCAATCGCCGATGCATGGCTCAGCCCTGAACCAAGCACCACCTTAGCAATGTTGCTTAGGCAGTTAGCGGTCACAGAAACACTGCCTACGAATGTCATTGAAGCGCTTTTCCATCGCTTGTCAGAACAAATTGATTTATTAACAGATATTTTGGATCTCACCGTACCCGCGCCTGTGGATAGCCAAACACTGCTGGCGGACGCACAACAGTTGCTCTATCAACACTCTTTGACGCTCACCGCACGATTAGATGCTCAGCAACAGCAGTTGGATACACTACAGCTACATAATTCTGCATTAGAAGAGCGCAGCCGTATTGACCCACTCACTCAATTGGCTAACCGTGCGTGGTTAGAGCAGCAACTCCAGGAACGTTTTGCGCTTTGCAATGAGCAAGGCCGCACAATGTCAGTGGTGTTTATCGATTTAGATCATTTCAAAGTGCTTAACGACCAATATGGCCACCAGGCAGGCGACTTAATTCTGGAACGTTTTGGTAAAACGCTCGCGTCATTAACTCGCTCAGGCGACTTGGCTGGGCGCTATGGCGGTGAAGAGTTTTTAATTATATTGCCCGATGAGACCGCTCAAACTGCGAGACAGTTAGCCGAACGCATTGCGCTGCATTTAAATGAGCAACCGATGTTGGAAATTGACCAAGAAGCACTGTATATCACTGCCTCTATGGGTATTGCGTGTTTAAGCGATGGCAACTTCAGTAATGAGCGGGAGCTGATAGATGCCGCCGACCAGAGCATGTATTTCATCAAACGCTCTGGCCGCCGGGGCATCTCCATTCATGGCCAAGATTAACCGTTAGTCGTCTACTATCTGTTCAGTGCCTGGGGCAGGTACAAGGCGATTTCAGGGAAGAGATGCATAAAAGCAATCGCCAGCAGCATCAGCAAAAAGAATGGCAGTGTGGCTTTCGTGATGGTGACAATATCTTTACCGGTGAGCCCTTGAATGACAAATAGGTTAAAACCCACTGGCGGTGTAATTTGCGACATCTCAACCACAATCACCAGATAGATACCAAACCAGATCAGATCAAATCCAGCGGCGCTAACCACGGGCATAATAATGGCCGTGACTAGCAGAATCAGTGAAATACCATCCAAAAAACAGCCCATGATCAACAGCAGCACCGTTAAGGCCACTAGCAGCATCGTGGGGGATAGCCCCATTTCACCGATCGTGCGAGCTAACTGCATTGGTACCTGAGTAAAGCCCATCGCAGAGGTCAAAAATGACGCGCCAGCAATAATAAAAGCGATCATGCACGCGGTACGTACTGCGGCAAATAACGAGCTGGTAAAAATATCTCGATTAAAGTGGCCATTAAAATGCGCAATGACCATCGACAGCACAACGCCTACCGCGGCAGCTTCTGTTGGTGATGCTAGGCCGCCATAAATCGATACGATAATACCGCCAATCAGCAGCAGAATTGGCACCAGCGACCAGGTATTGCGTAGCTTCTCAACAAAGCTCATGCCCGACTCATCAGCACCGGTTAAGCCGTTCCGGTTACCTTTCAATAGAGCCCACAGCACCAGATAAGTCATAAACATGGCTAAGATCATCAGCCCCGGCCCAATGCCTGCCATGAATAGCCGAGTAATGGACTGCTCAGTCACTACGCCATAAACAATCAGCACGATAGAAGGCGGAATCAGCAAGCCTAGCGTTGAAGCGCTGGCCAATGTACCAATCGCCATGTTGCTGTCATAGCCGCGGCGCTCGAGTTCCGGCAGGGTCATTTTCCCCACCGTTGCACAGGTCGCCGCTGAAGAGCCACATACGGCGGCAAACATGCCGCTGCCAATGATATTGGTGTGAAGTAAACGTCCTGGCAGGCGATTTAACCAGGGCGACAAGCCACGAAACATATTGTCGGCAAGACCTGAGCGAAACAGAATCTCCCCCATCCAGATAAACATCGGCAACGCCGTTAAATCCCAGCCATAGCTTGCTCCCCAAAAATCCGAGGCAAGAATAGGGCCGGGGTCGAAGGGACTAAAAAACTGAAGCGCAATCCAAGCAGTGCCAATCAGAGCAAAGGCAATCCAGACGCCACTGCCTAACAGCACCACAAGGGTAAAGATGGTAGCCAAACTAAGTAATAGCACGAGGGTGTCTCCTGGGTAGCGTCTTAATGCGCTTCGTTGTCGTCGATGGCGGTTGCTTCACGGAAGCTCGCAGGGTCGTGGATAGCGATACGCAGCGCTATCCACAAGGCTTCCAGAAGTGCCAATGCCAAGAGCCCTACCCCAACGACTAATACCGATTGCGGTATCCACAAGGGAATCGATAAAAAGCCCGACGATACATCGTTATATTGAAGGCTCTCTCTTGCTAGCCCAATCAAGCCATAAGCCAGCAACAGGCTGATCACTACCGCAATGAGTAACCCAAACACCTCAAACCAGACGCGTATGGCTGAGGGTAGTCGCGAGATAAGCAGCGTCACCCGAATATGCGCATGGTGAACAAAGGTGTAGGCAAGCCCAAGAAACGTTGCCCCAACTAACAGATAAGACGCCATCTCAGAAACGCCGGTGATGCTCACGCCGAGCCGGCTAAGGCCAACCAAAACAAGCAACGCATCTACTAACCGAAACGTGACCTGCAGTGCGATAAGTGCACAAATAGCCACCATACACGCGGCTGCACCCCAAGCACCGAGGCGGTAGAGTTTGTCGAATTTAAACATCATGTTCGCAGTCTCATTGAGCGCGTGGGTGGTAAGGGCGGCACAAACAGCCGCCCTTAAAGCCAACATTAGTTGTTAAGACTCAGTTACCGCGTTGTTCGCGATAGCTCTCTAAGGCTTGTTTTGCGTCATCGTCAGCGCGGGATTCCCAGTCGGCAAACAGCTCATCGCCCGCCGCTTGCAGAGCAGCAGACACCGTCTCGTTAGGCTGAGAAACTGAGATGCCATTTTCCTTCAGCGCCTCCAAGCTAGTTTCATTGTTCTCGCGGCTCATTTGCCAGCCACGCTCTTCAGCCCTAGCAGCCGCTTCCATCAGCGCGTCTTGGGTAGCTTCATCTAAACGATCAAAGCTGCGCTGACTCATAAACACAATATTCTTAGGCAGCCACAAGTTGGCATCGGTGTAGTCGGTCACATAGTCCCAGGCTGCCATGGAGTTACCGGTAGAACTGGACGTAATCATGGCATCCACACGACCGGTGCTAAACGCGGTAGGAATATCAGACTCTTCGGTTTCCGTCGGGCTGCCACCTAAATTATCAACGAAACGCTGAGTATTAATATTTGGCGCACGCACCCGCAAGCCATCGAACTGATCGGGATCGGTTAACGGCGCAGAGGTGTAAATGCCCTGCGCTGGCCAAGCGACAGCATACAAAGGCACCATTCCTTCATAGGCAAACAGCTCAGTAATCATCGGCTTAGTGGCTTCCCACAAGGCATAGGCATCTTCATAGCTACCGGCTACCCCCGGCAGCGTATCAACTTCGAAAATAGGGTCATCATTGGAAAGAACAGAGAGGAACACTTCGCCAGCATCAATCGTGCCACGGCGCACCGACGGCTTAATTTCACCATGTGAGACCAGCGAACCACCGCTGTGCACCGTAATGGTTAAGTCACCGTTTGTGGCCTCAGCCACATCCTCTGCAAACTGTTTATTGTTCTGGGTATGGAAGCTTGCATCACCATAAGGCGTTGCCATAGTCCATTCAGCCGCATGGGCCGTGGCAGCCAAGCTACAGATAGTGGCTAGGGCAAGGGGAGTAAAGATGCAGTTACGCATAGGAGCATTCCTCTTATTTGTAATATTCGTGGAGGCTCACTTAGATTTAGCAGAAGTAATGGCGCATTACTTCTATATTTTCTATAAGCCACATCACAACATAGCTCATATGCGTTCAAGGCAGATAGAAGCCGCTTTTTTGTTTCAAGCATCACGTCACTGAAAAATCGTGCTAATTAAAGCTGTACATTAGAACTTGCAAAACAACTTAGAGATCTTCGAATTGCATAGGCTCCTTAATCGTTTAGTCACTGCATCCTTTTTACAGGCTAACGCGCCGCTCGTTGCATCAAAGCTGACACTTTTTAAAGAGAAGCGGCTGCCCGTGCTGCCTGGTCATACAGGCCAGACATTGCACGTAAAATCCCCGCCACTTTACTGATTTCTGCACGTTCTATACCCATCGATGTAAGCGAATCAATTAGACAGGCTTCACGGATTTCGGCATAACGGCTACAGGCATTTCGTCCTTGTTCAGTAGTACAAAAGTAAGTTTCCTTACCTTGTTTTTCACCTTTAACGAGATTGAGTTTAACTAACTTTCTCAGCGCATACGTAACAGTATGAGTGTCTTCTACATTTAGCACGAGGCATATATCAGCTTGACGCTTTGCACGTTCACGATGGCTGACACTATGCAGAACCAGCACATCCAACGTCCCCAATTCTGGATAGCCAGTAGCGGTCATACAACGCACCATCCAGCGATTGAAGGCATGGCTCGAGATGATCAAACCGAATTCAAGTTCAGACAACTCTTTCGCCTTGTGTGATAAGTGCTCCGACGAAACAATCGGCCCACGCCCACCCGCTACCATTTGGTCTACATCTATCATTAATACCTACCTATTTATTTTGCATTGTTAATCCATATTAGCAGAGCGGACGCCCGCTAATTGAACCATAGTCCGCGGTTTTAGGGGCGGCTAGCAACTCGTTTTCGATATCAAAGGTTCTTCTACCATTAAGAAAAGAGGGTAAATCGTACAATTGACACGTGAACACTATGCAGATAATTTACAGATAAATCATATAAAAAATATAGGTATATTACTGTGCCTCATCATGATCATCCTCCCCTACTGTCCGTTCAATCGCTGGATATTGCCTTTGGTTCCAACCGTGTCGTCAAAGACCTTTCGTTTGACCTATACGCTGGCCAGACGCTGGCAATTGTAGGCGAGTCGGGATCAGGAAAATCCATGACCTCGCTGGCCACGATGGGCTTAGTTCACTATTTGAATGCCACCATCGCCAAGGGCAATATCCTGTTTCGCCGTAGCCCAGACAGTAAACCGATTGATTTAACGCAACTTTCTGATAAGGAAATGCGTAAAATTCGTGGCAAAGAGATCTCAATGATCTTTCAGGAGCCGATGACGTCGCTGAACCCGGTCTACACCATTGGCGATCAAATCACCGAGGTACTGCTGCTGCATGGCGATTACACCCGAGCCACCGCCAGAGAAGAGGCATTAAGGCTGCTACGCATTGTGCGTTTAGCTGATGCAGAGTCCCTACTCAAGCGCTACCCTCACCAACTCTCCGGCGGTATGCGTCAGCGGGTAATGATCGCGATGGCACTTGCCTGTAAGCCCAAGGTACTGGTTGCTGACGAACCCACCACTGCGCTGGATGTCACCATCCAGGCTCAAATCCTGGCTATCATCCGCGACCTCCAAAAGGAGCTGGGGATGGCGGTTATCTTTATCACCCATGATATGGGCGTAGTCGCAGAGGTGGCCGACCACGTTGTCGTGATGCGTAATGGTGAGAAGGTCGAAGAAGCGGACGTCAGCACCCTCTTTGCGTCCCCCCAGGCTCCTTATACTCAAGCACTGCTGGCTGCTGTTCCAACATTGGGCAGCATGCAAGGTCAAACGCTGCCACGTGCCGAGCCACTGGTTATTTTTGACGGCAATAAAATCATCACTCAAGGCGAGCCGACGGTACAGGATACCGTTCGCACTCAGGAAACGCCGGTGGTAAGCGTCAAGAACTTGGTAACGCGTTTCGATATCAACAAAGGTTTTTTTGGCGGCGTCAGCCACCGCGTCCACGCAGTAGAGAGCGTGAGCTTTGATATTTTCCCTGGCGAAACGCTGGCATTGGTCGGAGAGTCAGGTTCCGGAAAATCTACCATTGGCCGCACCATTCAGCAGTTGCAGGAGAGCACCAGCGGCGACATCGTCTTTTCCGGCAAAGCTGTTACGGAAATGTCACGCAGCGAGAAAATGATGCTACGCCAACAGGTGCAGTACATTTTCCAAGATCCCTTTGCTTCACTAGACCCGCGTAAGACCGTAGGTTTTTCTATTGCTGAGCCTATTCATACCCACCGATTGATGAGCGATCGAAAACGCATCCAACTGCGAGTTAACGAGCTGTTAGAGCGTGTTGGTCTTCAACCAGAACATGCTAATCGCTACCCGCATGAGTTTTCAGGTGGCCAGCGGCAGCGTGTTTGTATCGCTCGGGCTCTGGCCTCGAAACCCAAGTTGATTATTGCCGATGAAGCGCTTTCAGCACTGGATGTCTCGATTCAGGCGCAAATTATTCATCTGATGATGCAGTTACAGCGCGAAGAGGGACTCGCGTACCTCTTCATCAGCCATGACA
The DNA here is from genome assembly GCF_014897885.1 of Halomonas sp. 3D7M. NCBI lineage: Bacteria > Pseudomonadati > Pseudomonadota > Gammaproteobacteria > Oceanospirillales > Halomonadaceae > Halomonas > Halomonas sp. 3D7M. Next base: position 34,660 of record NZ_JABUZF010000138.1, read on the forward strand.
TGGCTGTGGTTGAAAAAATGAGTCATCGCGTCGCGGTGCTGCATCTGGGACAGATTGTTGAGATGGGACCACGCCAGCGAGTATTTGACTCCCCTCAGCACACCTACACTCAGAAACTACTTTCTGCCGTACCAGTGGCTGACCCTCACTACCGTCGCGAACACCTACTGCTGGAGGGAGATATCCCAAGTCCTATTCGTAAGGTAGGGGATGAGCCAACGGTGTTCTCCTTAGACGAAATAGAAGCTGGTCATTTCGTCTCACGTGGCGGCGCTTCGCACTGCCTGTAGTCATCCGCAGTAAACATCAACAATAAGCTTTTGGAGAACTGTAAAATGAAAAAGACAACACTGTTCCAAGCCTGCACATTGGCGGCCGCCATGGCGACAGCAACTGCCAGCCACGCAGGCTCGCTGACNCCAGCCACGCAGGCTCGCTGACGATAGCCTCGCCACAAGACCCAGGCAGTTGGGATCCTATTGACACCTTTTTGGTTAACTGGGCCTCGGTAGCCACCAATATCTTTGATGGACTAACCTACCGTGGCCCTGATCTTGAGCTGGTTCCTGGGCTAGCCACAGCATGGGAAGAGCTGGACAACGGTACGCGCCTACGTTTCACGCTACGCGAAGGCGTTGTTTTTCATAACGGAGAACCGTTCAACGCCGAGTCAGTCAAGTTCACCTTTGATCGGCTACTTGGCGAAGAGGGCGCACGCGGTCCACAGCGCTCGAACTACACCGCTATCGAACGTGTCGATATTGTTGATGACTACACCGTTGACTTCTATTTAAATGAACCCGACCCCGTATTGCTCACGAAGTTAGCTGGCTACGGAGCCATGATCGTGCCTCCCGGTTACATTGAGGAGCATGGCGACGATTATTTTAATACCCACCCTGTAGGCACTGGTCCCTTTAAAGTAGTCGACTACACGCCACGTTCTGATGTGCAACTGGAAGCATTTACCGATCACTGGGGCGGCACGCCCAAGCTCAATAGCGTCACCTATCGCTTCATCTCTGAGCCATCTACGGCCGTCGCCGAGCTGCAGGCAGGACGAATCGACATTGTGCTTCCACCAACTATCCCTATCGGCATGATTGGCGCGATCAACGATCATCCCAATACTAAGGTAGTCAGCGTCGCATCACCGACGGTAGAAGCGCTCCGCTTTGATACCCAGTCTGGTATCACCGCTGACGAGCGTGTGCGCCAAGCCATTATCATGGCAGTGGATCGCCAGGCGATTGTTGATTCCATTCTGGCTGGCGAAGGAAACGTTATCGCCAGTTTCCAAGGCAGCCAATCGTTTGGATTCGATTCGGAACTAGAGCCTTATCCTTATGACCCTCAGCGCGCCCAAGAGCTGCTCAGGGAAGCAGGCGTAGAACCAGGGGCTACGCTCCAGATTGATGTGCGTGGCAATGACTCAACCTTTGCCGAAGTTGCTCAGGTGGTTGCCGCCTATCTGCAAAGTGTAGGACTCAATGCTTCCATTCAGCCTTATGAAACCAATGTGCTACTCAATGACATCATTCCAGCAGGACGCACCGGTGCAATGTTTCAGCAGAAGTGGGGCGGCTGGACGTTTGACTACGACAACACTGCTTACCTGATGTATCACACAGGCGAACGCTGGAACCCTTACGACAGCGATGAACAACTAGACGAGATGCTCAACGCACAGCGCGGTATTTTGGACCGCGATGCGCGCGAAACGCTACTGCAGGATATCGCTCGCTATACCCAGGAGCGCGCACTTGAAATGCCACTTTATAGTTTGAACGCTCTGTACGGCGTGGGAGAGCGGGTAGAAAATTTTGAACCGGCGCCCGATAACCGGATACGCCTGACCAACGTCGACGTCTCTGAATAAGTCCAATTCGCCGCCGCCATGAACGGCGGCGGCCCTTTNNNNCCATGAACGGCGGCGGCCATTTGTTTATCGAGAGGGAGGCCACGTGGCCAAGTTTCTTTTCTACCGATTGCTACAAGCACTGTTTGTGCTAGTAGCCGTAACGCTGATCGTTTCGTTTGCGATTCGCCTTACAGGCGATCCGGCGGTGATGCTGGCACAAGGCGCTGGAAGTATCACCGAGGCGGACCTAGAACGCATTCGCGAAGCCCTGGGCCTGAATCAACCGTTTTTGGTCCAGTATCTAGAGTTCCTTAAAGGGTTGTTTACCGGTGACCTGGGGCGCAGTTTTATGGGCGGTACGCCGGTAAGTGAGCTGGTCGGCCGAGCTCTGCCTGCCACGCTGGCTCTCGCCTTCGCATCACTTGTGGTGTCTATTGTTGTTTCGATTCCGCTGGGTATTAAAGCTGCTGTTTCGCGCGGCAAATGGCCCGATCAGTTGATTCGTATTCTATCGCTTGTAGGGCTTTCTTTTCCGAACTTCTGGCTCGCCATCATGCTGGTGCTGCTGCTTTCGATTACCTTTAACTTGCTTCCTCCTAGCGGCATGGAAGGGTGGCAAAGCTTTATCATGCCAGCAGCGACGATGGGCATTATTTTGACAGCAACCAACGTGCGTTTGGTAAGAACCACGATGCTGGAAACGCTCCGCTCACAGTACATCATGGTGGCAAGAGCTAAGGGCCTTTCCAACTCCGTCGTGCTTTATAAGCACGCTCTGCGCAACTGCTCGATTCCCCTAATCACCTATTTTGGCTTGCAGTTCGGCGGGTTACTCGGCGGTATCGTCGTGGTTGAACGAGTGTTCAATTGGCCAGGACTTGGCACATTGGCCTTCGATGCCGTGGCCGCCCGTGACTATCCAGTGCTACAAGGCGTTATCACAATCCTCTCGCTGATGATTATCTCCATCAATCTGCTGGTCGATATCGCTTACGGCTTTGTCGATCCGCGCGTGCGTAAGAGCTAGGTGCCATTATGTCGGTAAATTCTCTTGATTTGGAGCGTTTCAAAAGCTTCGAGTTCATCATGGGTGCCCTGCTAGTCGGCGGTATTACCTTTGCAGTGCTATTTTCAGGCTGGCTATTTCCAGGCGGCGGAAGCGACGTTAATCTCGCCATGCGGTTAACCCCGCCACTCGCCGATGGCAGCTTCCCGCTCGGTACGGACCCACTGGGCCGCGACATTCTCGCTCGGGTCATTATCGGTGGTGAAATTTCACTAAAGGTGGGGTTCTACTCTGCTTTGGGAGCGGTAGTGCTGGGTATCGTCATGGGACTGCTTTCGGGCTACTACGGCGGTATTGTTGATATGATCGTCATGCGTTTTGCCGACGTGCAGCTCGCGCTCCCTTTCATTCTGCTCGCCATCACGTTTATCGCGGTCATCGGGGGCGGACTGACCAATATGATTATTCTGCTGATCGTCTCTCAATGGGTGCAGTACGCTCGTCTAGTCAGAGGGTCGGTACTGTCACTTAAAGATCGCGAATTTATTCTTTCTGCCCAGGCGATTGGCGTGCGCGACTGGCGTATTCTCTTCCAGCACCTGCTTCCCAACCTGCTTGGCCCGGTGATTGTGCTAATGACGCTCAATGTGGCGAACAATATTCTACTGGAAAGCAGTCTCACCTTCCTTGGACTTGGCGTCGACCCAGTGATCCCCAGTTGGGGCGGCATGCTGGCTGAAGGCCGTACCTATCTCCAAACTGCCTGGTGGATCAGCGTATTTCCTGGTGTAGCGATCCTGCTCACCGTACTGGGTCTTAACCTGCTTGGCGACTGGCTACGCGATACCTTAGATCCAACGGGGCGGACGTCACAATGACATTACTGCTAGACACCACATTTGAGCGCAGCGTCGATGCGCTCGTGGCACAGTATCAGCGCCAGCTATCACCCGGTGATGAGCTGACTGCCTGGGTTTTCGATGACCAACCCACTCGACAACACGCCGAACAGTTACTTGCTCAGCACGGTATCAAGGCACGCTTTTACAGCGCCTATAAGCCGCTAATTCACTACTTTATTGAAAGCATTAACGAAACTCTCGGCGATTGCCCACTGCGCGCAATACATATCCGCTATCCTGCGCCCGAAGAGTCCCCCCAACGTTTTCTGCTGGAAGCTTATCCTCTGGCCGGGCTACTCGATAAGCAGGTGGCGCTGACCTGGGAAGCAGTGCCTTGCGCAACCCAGACTGCGCTCTATCACTATGAACTGACGCTGACCAACGACGCTGGCCAGCACGAACAAATCAGCGTCGCTGCTCCCAACCGGCGCCACCTCGACCATGTAAATGCTTGGCAGCTCTCTCCTTGCGGCTGGATTGCTTGGCGCACCGCGAATGGCGAGGGAGATAGTACGTATTACACTTGCGATTACGAGCGTCTGTTTGAAGTGGCAATGGAGACGATCATCCAAACGCCCTGGTCAACCAAGCAGCCCTTTTTCGAAGAACTGAATATCAGCGTTAACCTGCCGATCCAAGACACATCACTACCTTTTGGTAGAGAGCACATCAGCCTCACCGAAGGTATGCATGAGGAACTCTACTTTTCGCTACTGGAGTATTATCAGTGCCATGCTGGTTTACCACTAGGAGATCGTTCGATTCAGCCTGGGCAGATTGTGCCGGAAATTCGTAACTGTCCTGAAAAGCCAATGTCACTGATGATCAGTCTACGGCCGCTATGTAAATCTATAGCCCCTACTCAAGGCGATATTGCGCTTGATACGGCTCCGCATCCTCCCAGCGTTCCACAAATCACCAAGCAGTTGGAAGCTCTCGGCGGCGACATTATCAACGCCAAGAGTCGCTGCGGGCGCTTACTGTCTGCACGTTATCGTCAAGGAAGCGACCGTGCAGTAATGATTAGCGCTGCGCAGCATGCTAATGAGCCTTCAGGCATCGTTGGCGCCCTTCGTGCTGGGCGTGATCTAGCGCTGCAAGCGGGCACACACTTTGTGCTTTCACCTTTAGAAAACCCCGATGGCTACCGTCTACAGCAACGACTAGTCGCTGAGCAGCCAACCCATATGCATCATGCGGCGCGTTATACGGCCTTTGGCAACGACTTACAGGCACAAGCGGCCAATGGTGAGTTCGAGCTTGCCATCCGTGAACGGGCCAAGGCGTTAAGCGGCGCCAATCTGCATATCAATTTGCATGGCTACCCTGCGCATGAATGGACTCGCCCCTTAACCGGCTACATACCACGTAACTTTGAGCTATGGTCAATCCCCAAGGGCTTCTTTCTCGTCATCCGCTATCATCAAGAGTGGGAAACGCAGGCCCAAGCGTTACTAGAAGGGGTTACCGATCACCTATCAACCGTACCGGGATTGGTTGAGTATAACCAACGCCAAATCGAGGTTTTCGAGGCTCATGCCGGTAGCTTGGAGTTCTTGACGCGCCACCATATCCCCTACTTGCTAACGCCTGACGACCAACAGCTGACCCCGCTACAGCTGATTACTGAGTATCCAGACGAGACGATTTACGATGACGACTTCATTATAGCGCACCAAGTGCAGTACGAGACCGTAATGAGCGCCTATCGCAGCTATCAGTCTATGATGCTCCCTTGCACGCAGGGTTGAGCTGCTCACTCATAAAGAGAGTGCACAATGATCGATAATAAACTCCCACTGCTCAACTGCGACATGGGCGAAAGCTTCGGTAATTGGTCGATTGGCTTAGATGCCGACGTAATGCCTTACGTCGATTGTGCCAATATCGCCTGTGGCTATCATGCCTCAGACCCCCATGTCATGCGCCGCACGGTCGCCTTGGCCAGTCAGCATGGCGTGCGTATTGGCGCCCACCCCGGCTACCCTGACTTAATGGGGTTTGGTCGTCGCTCTATGGCCTGCTCGCCCGCAGAAGTAGAGGATATGGTGCTGTACCAGGTCGGTGCGCTGGCCGGAATTTGCCAAGCAGAAGGCGTGACGCTGAGCTACATAAAGCCCCATGGAGCGATGTATAACGACATGGCGGCGAATCTTGAGTTATTGGAAGGCGCCATGCGTGCGGTACGTGCTTATGATGCCAACCTTCCGCTAATGGTCATGGCAACTGCCGATCCAGAACCTCATCGTCAGTTGGCGAAACAAATGGGCGTTACCCTGTGGTTTGAAACGTTCGCTGACCGCGCTTATGAAGCAACCGGCCATCTCGCCTCTCGCCGCCTGGCAGGCGCTGTCCACCACGACCAAGCCACTATCGTTGCGCAAGCTGTTGCGCTCGCCAAAGGCGAGGCGCTGACCGCCCGCGACGGTAGCGCGCTGCATCTACCCTGCGACACCCTGTGCGTGCACGGCGACAATCCTGAGTCGGTGGCTGCCGTGCGCGCGATTCGTGATGCCTTTACGGCGCTGGAGTCTGCGTGAAACTGCGTTTAGAAACGGCGGCCATGGACGCCGTAACGGTACGACTGTTTGACACTATCGATGAAGCCAATATGGCGTGGATCATAGCTGCCGATCAAACCCTACGCGATGCGCTGGGCGAGGCACTCATTGACCTGATTCCCTCCTATACCACGCTGCTGGTGCACTACGACAGCCAGCAACTAACCTTTGGCCAAGTCGCTACGCTGATTCGCAGTGCGTTGCGCCACTTAACGCCTGCCGAATCGCAGAACGGTCAGTTGCATGAGATCCCCGTGTGGTATGACGAAAGCGTTGGCCCTGAGCTTCCGCTGGTGGCAAAACGCGCAGGGCTCAGCGTTGACTCTCTGATCGAGCGTCACTGCGACCATGATTACTGCGTTTTCGCGCTGGGCTTTGCCCCCGGCTACGGTTTTATGGGGTTGGTAGACGAAGGCATCGCCACGCCTCGCTTGAAAACACCCCGCCGCAAAGTCGCGGCAGGCAGTGTGGGCATTGCCGATCGACAAACGGCTATCTACCCGCTCCTTTCTCCAGGGGGATGGAATATTTTAGGTCGCACCGCCGTACCGCTATTTGAATACGCTAAGCGGGGCGAGCCCCTGCTGCGCCCTGGCGATAAGGTGCGCTTTAAAGCGATTGGCAAAGCAGAGTTTGAAGCATCAGGCGGCGATACAACGCCAATGGAGGAGCGGCCATGAGCCAGGCAATGCTAACGGTTAAGCAGGCCGGACCACTGGCTCTGATTCAAGACTTAGGGCGGTTCGGCGTGGGTCATTTGGGAGTCACCCAGAGCGGTGCCGCCGACTGGATTTCATTTCGCTGGGCAAACTGGCTCCTCGGTAACGCACCTGATAGCGCGGCACTGGAGATTGTTATGGGTGGCAACCTCAGCTTGGTTGCCAATGCCGAGGTGCGCTTAGCACTCACTGGGGCCGACCTTGGCGCTACCATCGATGGACAGCCATTAGCCACCAACACCAGCTTTCTGCTGCGTTCCGGTCAAACACTCATTTTCAGCCAGCCCCGGCGTGGCCTACGGGCCTATCTCGCGTTTCCTGGCGGATTAAACGCACCAACGATTCTGGGCAGCCGTGCCTGCACTGCCCGCGAACAAATTGGCGGGCTCCATGACGACGGCAGACCGCTACAAACCGGCGACCAGCTCACCTGGCAAGGTAGCTCACCCGGTGAGCGCAGCTTGCCTGAAGGAACAGCCCCTGCCATGCCGGAAAAAAGCTGCCAACTCAGCATGGTGCTTGGCTCGCAGGCTTCACGTTTCGCCGGACGCAGCCTGTACAACGCTTTTAACCAGCCTTGGACAGTAGATAACCGCGCTGATCGCATGGGTATTCGTCTCACCGGCCAGCCTCTGCATTGCACGCTCGGTGGCATTATTTCTGAAGGAATTCCCCTTGGCGCCGTGCAAATCCCACCCGACGGCCAGCCGATTGTGTTAATGAATGACCGCCAAACCATTGGTGGCTATCCTCGCCTTGGTGCGCTTACCCCGATGGCCTGTGCGCTGCTTGCTCAATGCGTACCGGGAACCGAGGTGCGTTTGAGCCCTGTCAGTGCCAGCCAAGCGCAAATTGCCTATCGGAAGCAATTAAGCCATTGGATCGAGTAGGAAGGGGAGTCGCC